>JALZOO010000525.1 GCA_030913905.1 Acidobacteriota bacterium | reverse complement strand
CTTTTGGCCTTCCGTGTTTTCAGAATCGGCAGCCAAAGCGGCGTCAAGCCGCCGCACTCCAAAGTGAGGTTCTAACCGCCGAGCTTCGATTTCACGATCTCGCTTAACGTGCGTCCGTCCGGGTTTTTACCGGCCAGTGCAGACTGCGCTGCTTTCATCACTTTGCCCATGTCCTTTACCGAGGTCGCGCCCGTCTCGGCAATAGCGGCACTAACGGCTTCTTCCATGGTTTCGCGAGAAGCTGCCTGCGGTAGGTAATTTTCAATCACGTCGATTTCCGCTTTCTCCTTGTCGACGAGATCCTGCCGTCCACCTTTTTCGTATTGCTCCACCGAATCGCGGCGCTGTTTTACGAGCGACCGCAGCAGCTTATTCATCTCCTCGTCATCGAGCTCGCCGCCCTTCTCAATTTCACGGTTTTGCAACGCTGCTTTCACCATCCGCAGCGTGGAAGTTCGAGCAGCATCCTGCGCCTTCATCGAAACAGTCAAATCAGCAATGATCGTCTGTCTTAAAGTCATCGTCCCCACGTCCTCCACGAATAATATGTAGCAACCGGTGGTTTCAGATTTCCGTCAGGGTTAAGAGCGGGCCTTGCCATTTTTTCTGGGGTTGTGGCCATTTGACTTCGCCAGGTGCTGGCGCAGGTACTTACCAGTATGTGAAGCACGAGCCGCCATGATTTCTTCCGGCGTGCCGGTAGCAACCACGTGACCGCCCGCATCTCCGCCTTCAGGCCCGAGATCGATAAGGTAATCAGCAGTCTTGATCACATCGAGGTTGTGTTCGATTACCAGCAATGAGCCTCCCGCTTCAATCAACGCTCGAAAGGCTGCCAGCAGTTTGTTGATGTCGTCGAAATGCAAACCGGTGGTGGGCTCGTCGAAAATGTATAACGTCTTCGCGCCGGTTCGTTTGGAGAGCTGCGCCGCCAGCTTGATGCGCTGTGCTTCACCGCCCGAAAGAGTTGTAGCCGATTGGCCCAAACGAAGGTAACCGAGTCCCACTTCATCAAGCACGCGCAGCCGGTTGGTAATCTTCGGCACCTCGCGAAAGAAAGTTATCGCCTCACGAACGGTCATGTTCAAAACTTCATGCACGTTTTTTCCACGATAACGAATGTCGAGAATCTGTTGCTTGAACCGGGTTCCTTTGCACTCTTCACAGACCAGTTCCACGTCCGCCAGAAACTGCATCTCGACCGTAACTGTGCCGTCGCCCTGACATACATCGCAACGGCCGCCAGGCAGGTTGAAAGAGAAGTGTGACGGCTCGAATCCGCGAGCCTGCGCTTCCCGGGTTGAGGACAACACTTCACGAATAGCATCATAAACTTTTATGTACGTCACCGGGTTCGAACGCGGCGTGCGGCCAATTGGCGACTGGTCGACCAGAATCACGTCATCGATAAGCTGGCCGCCTTCCAGTTTTGAAAACGCGCCCACGTGTCCCTGCCAGTCGCCCTTTTGCTTCTTCAAACCAGCGTAGATGCAGTCATGAATCAGGGTCGACTTGCCGGAGCCGCTTACGCCGGTAACACAAACCAGCATGTCGAGTGGAAGGTCCACATCGATCGACTTCAAATTGTGTTCGCTGGCGCCGTGAAGCGTTAGTCTTCGTTTCTGCAACAGGCGACGCTGTTTTGGCTCCTTGATCTCGGCCTCACCGCGCAGATAACGCCCTGTCAGCGAACCTTCATCGGTCAAGAGACCTGGGAAGTCGCCCTCATAGATCACGCGGCCGCCGAGTTCGCCGGCGGATGGGCCAATGTCGAGAATGTGATCCGCGGCTCGCATCATGTCCTCGTCATGTTCGACAACCAATACCGTGTTTCCGATGTCACGCAGGTTGTGCAGCAACCGAATCAGCCGATCGTTATCGCGCGGATGCAAGCCAATCGAAGGTTCGTCCAGAACGTAGAGGGCGCCGACCAATGACGAGCCGAGGTTTGTCGCGAGCTGGATGCGTTGTGCTTCGCCTCCTGATAGGGTCGAAGCCAACCGATCGAGGGTCAGATAATCCAAACCAACTTCCACCATGAAGCGCAGGCGGCGCCGTACTTCAAACAAGATGCGCTCCGCGATCGCGCTTTGCTCCGTCGACAATTCAAGCAGGTCAAAAAACTGAGCGGCTTCTTTGATCGAAAGCGCGGAAACTTCAGGCAGCGTGGCGCCCCCGACCTTTACGTCGCGGGCCTCTTGCCGCAGGCGGCTGCCGCCACAGTCAGGGCACAACGTGTAGCCGCGATACTTGGAAAGAAAAACCCGGACGTGCAGCTTGTATTTCTTCGTCTCCAGCCAATCAAAGAAACCACGCACACCGCTCCAGCCCTTCCGGCCTTCGATAATGGCGCGTTGTTCCACGCGAGAAAGCTGGGCGAAAGGGACGGTCATCGAAATCTTTTCCGACTTGCAAAACTGACGCAGCTCGTCGTAAGCCCATTCATGCTGTGGTTTGGTCCAGGGCTCAATCGCGCCATCCTTCAGGCTCAAACCGGGGTTGGGAATGACCAGATCCAGATCGAGTCCGATTGTGTTACCGAAACCCTGGCAGGTGGGGCAGGCGCCGTAAGGATTATTGAAACTAAAAAGACGGGGTTCGGGTTGCGCGTAGACAGTGCCGTCATACTTGCACTCAAACCGATCAGAAAAATGCAGACGCGTCGGCTTCGCTTCGACTGTTTCGATATTCGCTGTCCCGTGACCTTCCTGAAAACTGATCTCCAACGAATCCACCAGGCGCTGACGAATGTCTGGTCCGGCAACGAGCCGGTCCACCATTACAAAGACATTTTCAAAACTCTCCAGACGGTAGTCGTCAGGCGAACTAAGCTCGATTGTCTGTCCCTGATGAAAGAGGCGTGTGAAACCGCGCTGCATCAAGCTCATGATGTGCGCAGTAATCACCTGGCGCGGCGACACCGAGACTCGAGACCGCGACGCCTTTGTTTTCTTCTGCCTGACGGAGTTTGCCCGTTTGCTTTCAGGCTCGCCGCCGTCGCCATTGTTACTGCGCGTTTGGGCTAAACCAGCCTCGGCAGGGAAGAGCACGTAGAATCGCGTGCCCTGCGGGAGAGTTTCCAGGACCTGATCAGCTACAGACTCAGGCGAGTCTTTAAAAACTTCGCGACCACACACGCGGCAGTAAGTGATTCCGACTCGAGCGTAAAGCAGACGCAGGTAATCGAATATTTCTGTTTGAGTGGCGACAGTTGAGCGGGGATTCCTCGTCGAATTTTTCTGCCGGATGGCAATGGCCGGCGCAATTCCGCGCACTTCATCAACGTCAGGCTTGTCCATGCGCTCAAGGAACTGACGCGCATAAGCCGACAGCGATTCAACATAGCGGCGCTGTCCCTCCGCGTAAATCGTGTCGAACGCCAGAGACGATTTGCCGGACCCACTGACACCGGTAACCACAGTCATCTGGTTAATAGGTATAGAGAAGGAGATATTTTTGAGGTTATTTACGCGGGCCCCGCGGACTGAAATTGCTTCTTCCGACATAGTTCAAAACCCCGCCCGCACCCCACAGACGGGAATACGGCCTACTCCGAAAACCTCAAATAATACCTTGATTCCCTGTAGATGCGAAACGCAGAGAATCCACGCCGGCAGTTTGATGTTGCGGGTCGATAACCCTTTGAACGCACAAATACAGAACCGGGAGCTATATTTTCTCCACCGTTCGTTGGGGGCGATGCGGGGAGTGCCAAAGCGGTTGTGGAATCGATCAACCGATCCACGCCTGTCACCATGAAGCCATGTGCCAAATGTGCGAAAGGAAATCTGGTAGGCTAACGGAATATGTTCGTCACGGTATTCGCTCATTACTGCGAATACGTATATCGCACGTGTGACCCGGTCGCTACCGCTCCCGGTTCCGTATTCGTCGACCCGCGATGAAGGAGATTTTGCTTACCCGGTCGCTAGCGCTCCCGGTTCTGTATTTGTGTTCCCTTTAAAGGGTCAATGGCATTGACAGGCGCTCGCCGACCGCTCAACAATACGCACAAATGAAGACATCAAGGTTTCTTTTGCGGGGCTTTAAGCGGCCGCATGACGTCGCCTCTCAGGGTTTAGGCAAACTCGAGCGTGAGGTCTTGACCGAAATCTGGCAGCGTGAAGAGGTAAGCGTGCGCGATGTCTTTCTAGCATTTGATAAACGCATTGCCTACACCACGGTGATGACTACACTCGATCGGTTGTACAAGAAACGCTTGCTGGATCGCCGCAAAGAGGGCCGCGCCTTTGTTTACTGCGCTGTGATTTCGTCGGAAGAGTTGGAGCTGGGTATCAGGGAAGATCTGATTGACGGCCTGCTTGGCCGAGGGACACATGGCGTGGAGCCCGTACTCGCCTGCATCGTTGACGCGATCAGCGAACGAGATGGTGAGTTGCTTGATGAGCTTGATCGGTTAATCAAAGAGAAGCGCGAGCTATTGGAGCAGAACGCTAAATAGCATGTATTTCCTGCTGGGACTTTCGATTGCACTCGCGGCAATGCTGGTAATGAACAGCGTTGCGTCGCTGCTTGTTTCGCTGCTTTGGAAGACCGTGAGGCGCAGTGCGACAAGGTGGCCTGCGGCCACGCGGGCTAGCGTCCTGTGTGGACTGCGCATACTGCCGGTCGCCTTTGGTGTCGCATGTGTGACCCTGCTTCTGGTTCCGGCCTACTTCACTCACGAACCGCGCACTGCTCACGAGGACGTCAGTGCCAAACTGGCGATCCTTGCCCTGTTATCTGCAGTCGGAATCGGGCTGGCTCTTATCCGTGGAATCGTCACCTGGCGCGTCACGTCACGTTTGACAGCCGACTGGTTGAGCAAGGCAACAGCAGTCTACCTTCCGGGGATAAGGATTCCTGCCTACCGAATGCAACATCAGTTTCCGGTTATTGCCGTGGTTGGAACGCTGCGCCCGCGTCTCTTTGTCGCGAATCAGATTTTCGAATCACTTTCGCGCAACGAACTGGCAGCAGCCATCGAACATGAGGCGGGCCACATTCTGGCCCACGACAATTTGAAACGCAGCTTAATGAGAGCCTGTCGCGATACCCTTCTGCTGGTTCCATACGGCCGTCTGCTTGATAGTGCATGGAAGGAAGCATCGGAAGCGGCAGCGGATGAGCATGCCGTGAGGGGCGGCGCATCTGTAGCTCTGGATCTCGCTGCAGCACTGGTGAAAATCGCACGCATCGTGCCTCCGGGCGCAAGACCCGCAATGCCGGCTGCTGCTTTGCTGGTTGGCAGCGACGACGGTCAGGTCAGTGGCCGCGTGCGGCGACTATTGAAGCTGGCCAACGGAACCGAGCGCCCCCGCTCCAATGCATTCCTCTCCAAAGCTCCCATGCCGATCACGATCGGTTTGACGATTGTGGTTGCGACACTCGCATTCAATGAACCTCACGTGCTTGCCACGGTCCATTCGATCATCGAACACGGCGTTCAACTTCTCAACTAAACGATCCGCTTCGTCTCTCACGAAACGCACAACCCATTCGTCTACGAACGCTAGTAGTAGTTTCACCTTCAGCGTAGGCTGGCCGCTAACCCGATCCGTCTATGTCGTTGGCGCACCAGCCTTTGAGAAACCTCAAGTATTTCTCAAGCAGCTCAACCTAAACTGATGGCGTTTCGGCTTAACGACTTCACCAGCTCGAGGGGGATCGCAATGGAACACAGGAAAGCTACCAGCGCCTTTAGATTGGCTTGGTGGATGTCGTTCTTATTCCTGTCCATGGCGCTCTTCGGACCTCATACCTTGCAGGCCCAACAACCTGCTCGCGGATCAATTTCGGGTGTTGTCAAAGACTCGACCGGTGCGGTTGTTAATGATGCCGAAGCGTCAATCACAAATGCACAGCACGTGGTGGTGGGTAAAACCAGAACAGACCAGGAGGGACGATTTCAGTTCTCAAACATTCCCTCCGGCTCGCTCGTGCTTTCCGTAGCGCGGTCCGGTTTTGGACAACAACGAATGGTTGTTCAGGTGACCCCGGCACACACGACCAACGTCACTCTATCGCTTCAAATTAATCCACTGACGGAAGAGGTCACAGTCACCGCGGAAGCCGGACAGATAGCCCATGCGCGTGCAGTCGCACAGCCAATCAATGTCATCAACGAACGGGAAATTCTCGAGCGTGCGCCGGAAGTCGTGGCACAGATGGTTGATGAAGAGCCGGGCGTAAATCTTCAACGCACGAGCCCGTCGCTGAGCGCCGTATTCGTTCGTGGAATGACCGGCCGGAACGTGGCTGTGTATGTGGACGGCGTGCGTTACACGACCAGCGCCCAGCGCGGTGGCGTTGGCACCTTCTTTAGTTTGATCGAACCCTCCAGTCTGGAAACAGTTGAGGTCCTGCGTGGGCCGAACAGTTCACAGTATGGTTCTGACGTACTTGGCGGAGTCGTAAATTTTGTTTCGCAGTCGCCGGTCTATGGAAACACCGACGGCGAACTGCACGGCAGCTCCAGCGTCTTCTATTCGTCGCCGACCAACGGATTCGGTGGCAATACATTATTCACCTACGGAAAGAAGAATTACGGGCTGCTGTTCAACGTCAATGCGCGTCGCATCAACCGTCTCCGTCCCGCAAATGGCCTTGACTATCACTCAGCGTTGACGCGTTACCTCGGCATACCTTCAAACTTTTTCGGCGAGCGCCTGCCGGATACAGCTTTCACGCAATACGGTGGGCTGATTCGCGCAAACTTCAGCCTTAACGATACGACGCAGTTTCTGTTGAGCTACTCGCGCAACCATCAGGACGGCGGCCGGCGTTACGATCAACTGCTGGGCGGTGACGGAAATTTGATTGCCGACCTGCGCAACCTGATGACGGACCTGTTTTACGCGCGGCTGTCGAAACACAACCTGGGTTTTTTCGATAACGGATCGTTCACGGTTTCTTACAACGGGCAGCGCGAGGAGCGAGTTAATCAGGGAGGGCAGGGAAATCCGTTCGCTGCGATCACCAACCAGCGCGAGCGAACCAATGTGCTGGGGTTTAATTTTTATCTCGACAAGCAACTGGGTGAACGCAACACGCTCACGTTTGGAGGCGACCTCTACCGTGACAGGATCTCGGCGCCGGCATTTACGACCGATCCTGTAACCCGAGTGACAACGCCTTCCCGGCCCCGAATTCCTAACGGCGCACGCTACCTCTCTTACGGCTTCTTTGCGCAAAACATTTTCACAGCCATTCCGGAACGACTTCGCTTAAGCGGCGCGTTGCGCTATAGCGTCGCGTCTTACACATCGCGCGCGGCCAACGCGCCCATCGGGGGCAATGGCCGTCCGCTTTTTCCGGACGATAGCGCGCGCTTTAGCGCTTTGTCGGGGCGAATAGGTGCTGTGTTTACAATCGGCCGCGGCTTCGACATTGCAGCCAAATATACGCGCGGCTTCCGCGCTCCTAACACTACGGACCTGTCGTTACTTGGTTTGGTCGGCACCGGTTTTGAAGTCGACGCCTCGACGGCTGCGAGCCTTGGCGGGTTTATCGGCACAACTGCCGGCAGCGATGCTGTTTCTTCAGGTATTCCGGTCACACCTCTTACGCCGGAAACAACAGACAGTTTCGACGTTAGTCTTAGATACAGCGGGCCGCGATTCGGATTCGAGCTGACGGGCTTCACCAATAAGCTGAGCGATGTTTACTTCGATCAGGCATTGGTTCTGCCGCCGGGCGCAAGGGGCACGTTCTTAGGAAGCGAAGAAATTACTTCTCAAAACGCGAATGGTCTGGTATTTGTCGCGGCTGCCACCAGTCCCGTGTTGGTGCGAGTAAACTACGATGACGCACGATTCAACGGAGTTGAGTTCAACGCACAGGCTCGCCTTAGCGACGAGTTCTCAACTAACGTCAACTTCACTTACATTCGCGCGTATAGCCTGCTTAATGGACTGCCTCCGAATGTTGAAGGGGGGGTTCCACCCGCCACGGGCTTCCTTAGCTTGCGCTACCAGCCGCGCCGTTTTTCTCGTCTATACATTGAGGCTTATTCCACGCTTGCGGCCAGGCAGAATCGTCTTTCGTCGCTGGACATCGCCGACCGCCGTACGGGCGCGGCTCGTTCACGAACTAACATTCAAAACTTTTTCCGCCGCGGAGCTTGCGTTCATGGCGTCACAACTCCGGGTGCTGGTGGCTGTACTACAGCCGGCGGCATCTTGATCCCGACCGGAGAAACATTGGCCCAGGTGCAGAACCGCCTGCTGCCAATCGGCGCAACCATCAACGGAGTTACTGTGGTTAACAACGACACGGCGGTGCCGCTGTTCACGCATGTTCCCGGTTATGGCTTGATCGGCTTGCGGGGCGCGTTGCGGTTAGGTGAGCGTTCCGAAATTTTCGTCGACTTCGAGAATATCGCCGACAAATCATATCGCGGGATCAGTTGGGGTGTTGATGGAGCAGGCCGCGGCGTGACCTTACGATACCGCTACAAATTCTAGCTGCCTGATTGGGCTCACAAATACGGAACCGGGAGCGACAGCGACCGGGTGTGAGCGTTGGAGTGAACCAGATGCGAAGGCCCGAAGGGCCGGTATTCAATAGCCACGACCGTAAGGTCGTGGGTCACACCCCGGAAGAACGGTGGAGGCCCGAAGGGCCGGCACTGTGTGTCGCACCTTCGGCGCTCTCTACCTCCGATCGACATCTTTCCCCCGGGCTTACGCCCGGGGCTACTAAATTCCGCCGCTCCGCGGCTTGTTGATGCGTTGCCCGGCCTTGAGCGCTGTCGAAGGCGGTGGTCGCTACCGCTCGGGTTCCGTGCGGATCAAAAAGAAAAGTCGCGGACCTTTTCAGGCTCGGGCAGACTCGCGGGGCTTAGTGGCCCGAGTTCGGCAAATCCCAGGTCAGCTTCTAATTGCCGGTTTCTGCTAACTACAAAAAGCCGCATTGCCAGGAAAAGAATTCCTACAGCAATAGTTATCCACATTACCGCCCAGAACAAAGCGGGGATGCCTGTAGCGTTTGCCATGTTTACCGCATCGGTTGGAACTGCGGGAGCAAATGGCGACGATAGGAAGAAGACCGTCTTCAGATCCAGCAGTGCGTTGAGGATACATTGGACCGCTAAAAAGCTGACGAAGAAGGAAGCCACTCGCGAGCTGCCAAACTTTGCCAGCAACACCAGGCCTGCGCTAAGGAACATGCCCGCCAACAGCGTGAAGGGAATTCCTGACCACGCGACACCCGAAAATATTGGTTTAAAGAAGCCGAAGAATAACGTTAACGCAAGGACCACCGCTGCCGATCCGATCAGAACAATGCGCGCCGCGATGGCTCGGCGAATAAGCACCAGCAGCAACGCACCATAAGTCATGGCTCCAAGATAGCCGGCGCTGGCGACGAGGACCTGAGAAAATGTGCCGCCCTGAGAAGTGTAAGTTTCGCCACTGGCGTTTGTAGCAATGCTCAGGCTCTCAACCGAGTTTCCAGTTAACAACGCCGCGATTGCATGT
This sequence comes from Acidobacteriota bacterium, assembly GCA_030913905.1. Lineage (GTDB taxonomy): Bacteria > Acidobacteriota > Blastocatellia > Pyrinomonadales > Pyrinomonadaceae > PSRF01. The sequence continues at coordinate 2,573 of JALZOO010000525.1, read as the reverse complement.
CCGCCCTCGTGAATAAAAGTTACGAAAAGCCTGAACGGGTATGTCAGGAGCTCAGCGTAGGGAATGAACCACAGCACAACGGAGATGGTAGCTGCAATCAGTAAGACGGTTGCTTGTGGGCGTGCATCGCGTGAAACTTGGAACTTCATACATCAATCTCCACACTCAAATTCGACCCTGGCAACTCAATAAACGCCAGAGCGGTTGATGGTGTTCCGTGTTTTGTCCTGCTGGCTCAATCCTCGGTCCTTCTAAAGTCACCCGATTTGCCGCCGGTTTTGCTTTCCAGCCGAACATCGGAAATCACAATCCCCTTATCCAGCGCTTTGCACATGTCGTAAACGGTCAGTGCTGCTACTGAGACGGCAACCAGGGCCTCCATCTCGACTCCGGTTTGGGCGTTGGTGGAGACAGTAGACTGAAGTCGAATTCCGCCTTCGTCAATCTCTGTCTGTACGTCGACGTGCGTTAAGGGCAGCGGGTGGCAAAGCGGAATCAATTCAGCCGTTCGTTTAGCTGCCATGATCCCGGCGAGCCTGGCCGCTTCCAGCGGATCGCCCTTTGGTGTTCTGTGGTGCTGAACGGCATTGAGAGTTTCACTCGTCATCAACACACGGGCTGACGCAACTGCAGTGCGCGTAGTTATTGACTTGCCGCTGGTATCGACCATTCGTACGCGACCTTCGTCGTCGACGTGGGAAAGCTCATCCATAGCATCAATTCCTTAGCGGCCGTTTGTGACGACCCAAGATCGGTTACCTGGGAAGAATGAGAACGCGGACCTTCGTTCCTGTTTCTAATGTCCCAGCATCTTGCGGCACAACAATCAACGCTGTAGCTCGCGCAAAAGCGACAAAATCAGAAGAGCCTCCCCACTTCAGAGGTGTGGCCACCAACTGTGCGTCGTCGTTTGTGTCAATCAACGATGGAAGGTAACTGTCGCGTCCCTTCGCGCCCTTCACACTTTTTCCGAGGAGGGCGGTTGCGCTCTCTAACTCAGTTTGATTGGAACCCTGCATCTGTAGAATCGCCGCGCGAGCGAACAAGTTGAAAGTAACTGACACGGATACCGGGTTCCCAGGTAGACCAAAGACAAATGCGCCATCTGGCAACTGAGCGAAGACTATCGGCTTCCCAGGCCGCAACGCCACTCGCTCAAAGAATACGTTGGCATTAAGTTCCTTTAATGCTGCTTTGGTGAAGTCGTAGAGTCCAACTGAAACACCACCGGAGGTGACAACGATGTCGCTACGCTGGGCCGCTTCGCTGATCTGCCGTTTCAGTAATGCAGTGTCATCGCCAGCTAATGGAAGTCGCTCAACGACAGCTCCAGCCAACTCCGCATAGGCGGCGATCGAAAAGTTGTTTGAATCGCGAATTTGGTCCTGACCCGGTTTGTGGGACACAGCCACCAGTTCACTGCCGGTTGCAAGGACCACAACGCGCGGACGGCGGCCCACCTCTACTTTCGCATAACCAAAAGAAGCCAGAAGCGCCATCGTTCCGGCGTGAATCTGTTCACCGGCAGACAAGACCTTTTCGCCGGCTTTGATCTCTGCGCCGCGCTTAACCACCGACCGCCCGGGCGAGACGGCCTCGAGTATTTCGACTTCCGCATCGCCATCGACTTGCCGCGTGAGCTCAACCTGCTGAACGCTGTCCGCACCTTTGGGTACGGGAGCGCCTGTCATGATTCGTACAGCCTCACCGGCTCGCATCTCCTGATGCCAGCCACGTCCAGCGGCCGACTCGCCGGCTATTTTCAGACGTGCAGGAATCGTCTGGACATCGTTCGCGCGGAGTGCATATCCGTCCATCTGGGAACGATCGAACGGGGGCAAGTCGGAATCGGCAACGATGTCCTGGGCCAGAATGCGACCGAGTGCGTTTTCGAGCGCGACCTGTTCCGGAGGCAACGCGCGCGTCTGCGCCTTTACGATTTCGATCGCTTCATTAACAGGAATCATTCGGCGTTTAGAGTACAAGCTTTAGCTTCACGTTGGTAGCGAACAAACCTGCGAAGCAGGTGAAAGCATAAAGCCTGGGGCGTTAGCCCCAGGGCGCCTAAGCGCGAAATAGGTTACGAGCCCGCGAAAGCGGGCGACAGAGAAGCGTTCGCGAAGGCCCCCTTCGCCCGCTTCGCGGACCAAATGTGATTTGGGGCTTCTTGTGCAAAGGCATGGCAATGAAAAAGCGGTTGCGCTTCATCTGAAGAGCAACCGCTTTAAAGTGGCGGAGCCGACGGGACTCGAACCCGCGACCTCCGAACCGATAACGAAAAGTCTGAGTAATAGCGCTGTGTTGGGTACAAAGCGAAACAAGTCCTGAAGAAAGATCAGCGCTGACAAAAGGAAGAGGCCACCAGAAATGATGGCCTCTTCGGTTATTTCTTTGCCCTACATTACGGTGAGGTCACTAGAAACACATCCCAGGCCCAGCGACCCATTTGTGTATCAAGAGTGTCCTTCACTTTGGCGCGGTAACGAAATTCGTTACCAAACTGATCAACCCGTTTCGATTTCTTGTAGTTTAAGTCCAGGGTACTCAAACCAAGCTCCGGCAGAGTGTGTACC
>JALZOO010000362.1 GCA_030913905.1 Acidobacteriota bacterium | reverse complement strand
GGCACTGCCGGCAAACTGTTGACCGACGACGAGCTCTACAATCGAATCAATCGGACGGCAGATCGGCTTGACCGTTCGGTCGATCAGATCAACTCGATGATCGCCGATATCAATGCAGGTAAAGGTTCGCTCGGCAAACTGATCAAAGACGAGCAAATGTATAACGACGCGCGTGCGGCGATTGCCCGTTTCAACACCACCGCGGAGCGAATTGACAATGTCGTAGCAGCCGCGCAGCGCGGTGAAGGCACTGTAGGAAAACTGTTGACGGACGAAGCGCTATATTCCAACGTCAACCAGTTGTCTTCCGAAGGTGTGAAGCTGATGTACGACTTCCGCCAGAACCCGAAGAAATATCTCACCATCAAATTCCAGCTGTTCTGACGCGGTCTCGATCTCGTCATCATGACTGGAGCCTCTGAAGTGGCTTCATCGCTATAAGACAACCCATAAGTTCAAGCTTTTCCGGCAGAGTTAGTGACTGTCGGATGGTTGTAGAACGACCACTACATTTGTGGTCTTTCCACTCTTTATTCGAAGTGTTTGTGCTGCGGATAACCAGGCGTCGGCTGTCCAGTGAGCGTGGATCGGTGCCTGTCCTGGGCCGATACCGGTCACGTGCCCATTTAGACTGAAGTCGCAGATTGACGGGGCGCCACTGCTGAAACTGGCAAACCCTGCCTGGTATTCGGGGAATGTCTGGCCATAGCAGTTGGCTTGGCGCCCCGATTAGCGGTTTTTGGTTTTCTCCTTTACAAAATCCCTGAGCTGAACAATCTCTTCCTTGAGCCAGCGATCTTTAGCTTCATTTTCCAGATGTCTCAGAAGAAACAAGGTGACTTTGGGTTTTCTATCCTCGCCTATTGAAATCAAGTTGGGATAGAGAAATGCTGCTCGAATGAGCGGCAAAAATGATCTCACCTTTTGAGGATTGCTCAGTTCACCCTCTGGAAGAATCTTCAGCAACGCAATTGAGACACGATCCCCCAACCTGTTTAGCTGCTTCTCCGTAAATCCAGCCCCAAGTTGTGTCGGGTATTGCAGTAGGTTTTCAACAAGGTGAATCGAGTAAGCATCGTCTCTCTGTTCCGTCACATTCTGATTAGTGTTTCTTGGCAGGCCAGCGCCACTAATCAGGAAGGCAGATAGTGTCACTAATACAAAAGATAATCGCATAAGAACTCCTTCCCCTTTGCTACGGTCTGCTTTTCTCAATGTCCGAACCATTTGCAATAGTGCCCTGACCTGAAGCTGGCCCGGTTATGGTTACATTATTAGTTCGCACATTGAAACGTCGGCTACCAATAAGGATGGATATTTGTTGCTTGAACTTGTAAGTAGAAAACGGTTCAAACCAACAAAATCCATAAGCAGCATCTAGAAATTTACCCTGCGTATCAGTGAATTGCGATGTTCCGGTGATCCTTGACGGCCCAATGTCAACCCAGTTAGGTTCAGGGTCCCCCTGCGATATTCCATTGAAGCTTGTGTCCGTTACCTTCTCTTGGGGCTGCATGTCGTTTCTCATTATGGCGCTGCCGGTGCGATCCAAGACCTGGAGTGTTACTCCAACTTTGATACCCGTAGCTTGCGACGAGGGGCAGCCAGACTGAGTCTCAGACGTTCCGTCCGGCAGAGTAGTTACCGATAAGACACTAAGTGAATGTGGGTTTTGCAGCGTCTCGCATAGCACGTCGCGCAGCACATCGACCGGCGTGTATTCACACTGCTCGTTGCCGTCTCTGAACCAGGCGTCGGCTGTCCACTGAGCCTGGATCGGTGCCTGTCCTGGGCCGATACCCGTCACGTGCCCATTTAAACCAAAGTCGCAGATTGACGGGGCGCCACTGCTGAAACTGGTAAACCCTGCCTGGTATTCGGGAAATGTCTGGCCATAGCAGTTGGCGTCCTGCTGCATCGCGAAGAACCACGTCTGATCGCCCTCAAAGCCGGTTGATTCCCCGGGCGTTATCCACCCGTCATAGAAGCTGTTGCTGCAGCAATTCTGACAGGCATAATTAGAGCTCACTCCCCAGACAAGATCGGCCTGCTCGGCGCGACCTATCAACACCTTGTCCTCCCCACCTGTCATCGACCATTGGACCTGACCATGCGTCTCACCAAGGGGAATCGTCTCTCCGTT
>JALZOO010000361.1 GCA_030913905.1 Acidobacteriota bacterium | reverse complement strand
GGCCACGGCTGCTTAGTCAACCCAAGGAGCTGGGCCGCTCCCTATGACTGATTACGTATTACTAATCGCAGCGATTTTCGCTTTGGCGGTTTGCGTCACAAACTGGCGCGCCGGCTTTCTTATCTGTCTTGTTGTTGGATGCCTGCAGGATCCCATTCGCAAACTGATTCCGGGCGAGCCAATCTATATTACTTCATTCGTACTTATCTTTGTGTTAGCCACCTGCCTGGGTGCGTACTTGAAGGGTCGGCGCTTCACGCTCGAACAAATCCACTCATGGAACGCCAGTCTGAGGATTCCGCTCGCACTGTTCTTCATCCTCGTCATCATTCAAAGCGGGGTGACACTCCTCAAATTTGGCAGTCCAATTCTTGCGGCCATTGGCCTGTTGGCATACATCACTCCAGTGCCGGGCATTTTACTTGGATATCACTTCGCCAGGCGGGAGCGTGAAACTCATAGGTTCATCAAGTTTTATGTTTTCCTGAATCTGCTAATGATTTCGGGAGTCTACTTATCCTACGCGGGATACGATTGGGCGGTGCTGAACCAGGTCGGCGAACGGCTGGTTGCTTATTCCATGGAAACGGGCGTGCTCGTACTTCGGTCTGGATTTTTCCGTGCCCCGGAAGTTGCCGCCTGGCATGCCGCGACGTCAATCTGCTTCTTGATCATCATGTTCATGACGCTCAAGAAACACCTTTTCCTCAAGGTTGCCACTGGTGGGCTAATTCTGTTTTTCTGGGGCGCCTTGTTATTTACCGGCCGGCGGAAATTCATGATTGAGATCTTTATTTTTCTCGCCGTCTATGGTGGCCTTCTTTTGTTAATTCGAAATCGCATGTCTCGCACAGTGCGAACATCTTTTCTTCTCATAGTCGGGCTGACTGTGGCTGCTGCAACATATAGCTCAGTGGTTCCGGAAGAGTTGAAGACTACTATCGACCCGTATTACGCGCGCGGCGCCACGGTTGGAGCTGACGCAACTGATCGAGCGTCATTGATGACCATAGAGTCAGTCGGATATGTGCTTGAGCAAAATGGGCCATGGGGGGCAGGCGCTGGGACAGGGAGTCAGGGAGCTCAACATTTCGGCGGCGGAGCAGAGATTGTTGGCGGAGCCGCGGAAGGAGGGCTGACCAAGATCATTGCTGAGTTGGGCCTGCCTGGGCTCGCTTTAATCATCTGGCTTACGGCTGCATTGGGACGATATTTTTGGGCCATCATCAAGGAAGTGAGGCGGACAGACTTCGCCCGAGCCAGTCTCACCTTCGGTTTTGTGGCGCTGCTAGCCGCCAACGCTTTCGTCTTTGTCAGTGCGCACCAGATTTTCGGCGACCCTTTTGTGTTGTCGCTTCTGGGATTCCTGATTGGTTTCGTCATGGCGGTGCCTCGGATGGTACCGGTCCACGTGGGGCCAGCTGTAAGACAGCCCACCATACTGCGACCGCACGAATGGCCTGCGTTGCAGGATGTAAGGGGCGAGGCGTAGAGATGGTGCGTCAACCAGCCTACGAAGTAGGCGGAAGCATGAAGCCCAGGGTGGAGCGAAGCGGAACCCTGGGTAATGCGTATCGAAGAGTCTTCAAGCCCGTGGAACGGGCGACAGTCGGTGGCTCAGAAAACCTCTGCCGCCCGCTCGCGCGGGCTGGCAATTCATTTGTCAGCCTACCCAGGGTTCCGCTTCGCTTCACCCTGGGCTTTACGCTTTCGCCTGCTCCGCAGGCTGTTGAATGCTACACCCGATGCTCGCAATTCTGAGCACACATCCAATTCAATACCAGGTACCGCTTTGGCAGGCGTTAGCGAAGTCAGGGTCTGTCCCATTCGAGGTTTGGTATCTAACCGACCATGGCGTGCGGCCGTCACACGACCAGCAGTTTGGGAAGTCGTTTGCCTGGGACCTTGACGTGCTCTCCGGTTATCCGCATCGCTTTATCAAAGTTAACTCAGACAACAATGTGAGCAGTTTCAGCAAGCTTCGACTGGCCCAACGTCTCCAACCACTGTTTCGAGAACACAACGTGAGCGCGCTTTGGGTGCAGGGTTGGCAAGTTCTCGCCTACTGGCAGGCCATTAGGCAGGCCCATGCTGCCGGCGTGCCGGTTTGGTTGCGCGGAGAGTCAAACGACCTTGGGCCTGTCTCTACCTGGAAGAAGCCCCTCAAGCACGTTGCCTTGAGACAGCTTTTTTCGCGCGTTGAAAAGTTTCTGTATATCGGCGAAGCGAATCGCCGCTTCTACTTGAAGCACGGCATCAAGGCAAACCAATTGCACGCTGCCCCATACTGTGTCGACAACGAGCGCTTTGCCGCACAGGCTCAAGAACTTCGATCTCAACGAACAGACATTCGGCGCGCATGGAACATACCTGACGATGCCTTCTGCGTGTTGTTTGCCGCAAAGTTCATCGACAAGAAACGGCCTTTCGATCTTGTATCAGCC
>JALZOO010000356.1 GCA_030913905.1 Acidobacteriota bacterium | reverse complement strand
CATTCCACGCGTGCGCATGTTGAGTAGCGTGGTGATGAAATTGAGCGCGCCCAGCAGTGAACCGACGCAGAAGATCGCAATGCTGATGATCCAGAGGTTCATGCCCATGCCCTGCCCCGGGCCCGAGTTGGGCAAAGCACAGAGCGGCGCGTAGGCCCTCCAACCTCCTATAGGGCCAACCGTCGATTCAGCACCTGAGAAGAAGATTGCCGCCAGAATCACGATGAATCCAACGAACGTTACCCAAAACGAGAGCATGTTGAGAACTGGGAACGCCATATCTTCCGCGCCAATTTGAATGGGAAGAAAATAGTTTCCAAATCCGCCTTGCGGCGCTGTCGTCAGCACGAAAAAGACCATGATCGTCCCGTGCATGGTCACCAGCGAGAGGTAGAACTCCGGAGTCATCATGCCGTCGGGCGCGCCGCCTGGAAACAAAGTTCCCAGGATTGGCCAGTTGGTGCCGGGCCACGACAAGTTCAGGCGCATCAACACAGACATCGTCATGCCGACCAAAACCGCGACCAGCGCAAGGATGATGTATTGGATCCCGATCACTTTGTGATCGAGGCTGAAGATGTACTTACGAATGAAGCTTGTGGGTGGCTCGTGTCGATGTACTGCCTCGTGAGTTTCACCTGACATCTTTAATCTCCTGGTGGTTAAGTACGACTTACCAACTTAAGGGTTTTCGCTGTTCAGTAAGTAGGCAAAGGATATTTTGCCAACAGCTCGGTCATGCGCGTTTGAAATTGGTCCTGTGGCAATCCCATCAGTGCCTGGTGCTCGTCTTCCGGAAGGACAAGCATGTAGCTTTTCATCTTGAAATGGAGTTGTCCGCACAGCTCGGCGCAGGCAAGTTCGTATTTGCCCGGGCGATTCGCGGTGAAGTGAACTCGAATCATCATCCCCGGCACGAGGTCCTGTTTGAACCGCAGCTGCGGAACCCAAAAATTATGAATCACGTCTTTCGAGCGGAGAATCAACTCGACCGGACGGCCTTCGGGGATAGCAATGACGCTGTGTACGGCATCGTCGCGCGCATTTGGATCCTGGTCGTCCAAGCCAATGAAGTTGAGCGCAGAGTCGTCGATGAGATTCGGATCAGTGCGACCGAAGACGCCGTCTTTGCCGGCATAGTGGAAGTTCCACTGAAACTGTTGGGCTACAACCTCAATCTGGAACGAGCCCGCTGGTGCTTTATTGAAGTGAAGTGAAGCCCAAACGCTTTGGCCCATGACGGCGAGGCCAATAAAGATCACCGCCGTTACAATGGTCCAAACCACTTCGAGGCGGTTGCTGCCGTGCGAGTAGACGGCACGAGCTGCCTGGCCACGGTCACGGTACTTCCAAACCATGTAACCGAGCCCCACCTGAGCCGCAACAAACGAAATCCCCACGACGATAATGGTCAGCAGGAACTGTTGATCGAGGGCCGGGGCGTGTTCGGAGATGGCAGTAGGAAACCACCACTTCTTTACAAAAAAGAGACTCACTGAACCCAGCGTCAGGATCCAGATAATAACCGCAAGAGCTCGTCCCATCGGTTAGATCTCCTTCGTAGGACAGACACTCTTGTCTGTCCTGGATCAGCTATCGTAAGTCGTGGACAGGCAGGAATGCCTGTCCTACCGATTTACCGGTCTAAGACCATCAAAATAAATAAGAGCGGTAGATAGATAACTGAGGCAAGCAGCAGTCGCCTCGCCTCTTGTCGGGATTTTGATAACGCAGCGCGAACGCTGCTGTAAAGAAACAGCAAACCCAGGACAATCGCGCCGCAGAGATAAATCTTCCCGGATAACCCGAGCACGGTCGGCAGCAAACTAACCGGGATTAGAAGCACGGTGTAGACGATGATCTGTTGCGCCGTCACCCGACCGTCCGGCTCAACGACCGGAAGCATAAGAATGTTTGCGCGGCCGTAGTCTTCTCGATACATCCATGCGATAGCCAGGAAATGTGGAAACTGCCAAAGAAACAGAATCGCAAACAGCACCCAGGCTTCAATACCAATCTCCCCGCGCGCCGCCGCCCAGCCGATTAGTGGGGGCACAGCTCCGGGAAAAGCTCCAACCATCGTGGAGAGTGTGGTCCTGGTCTTCAAGGGGGTGTAGGCGAACAAATAACCTGTAATTACCGTCAACCCGAGTAACGCGGTCAGTGGATTGACGAGCACAGCAAGGTAGATCTGCGCCAACACTGTGAGCGCGACACCGAAAACCAGGGCCTCCCTCGGCGATAGTTTTCCGGACGGCAGGGGTCTATCAGCAGTCCGCCGCATGAGCGCGTCGAGGTCACGCTCGATGTACTGATTAAGGGTAGCAATGCCTGAAGAGAGCAAGGCAATTCCGATCATGGCCTTGCCGAGCAAGCCGTAGTCAATGCTGGCAGGCGAGGCCAGGGCGAATCCTGCTGCCGCCGTCAGCACAATCAGGAAAGTGATGCGCGGCTTAGTAAGCTCGGCGTAGGCGGCCAACTTCTCGCGCGCGCTCAGCCGCCCGAGTTGAACAACCGCCCCCCTATTAAGTTCTATTGCAAACTCTTCCATTTACAAACTGTTCTGAGCGCCAAAGGCGCGAAATGTAATAGCCTGGGGCAACGCCCCAGGGTCTCGGGTAAATGTATTTTCAAAGCGCTGAAGGCGCGACATCCATAGTGTGGCCAAAAAAAACAATCTGACTAGACGCCGACCCTTCCGCGCCTTCAGCGCTAAGGAAGATTTCAACGAGTCCCACCTGGGCCGATGGCCCAGGCTTTCGCATTTCGCGCCTTCGGCGCTGAAACCGAAATCGCCCAAGCCTCGGCAGCGCCGGCCCACGGACTTCAAACGCTAACACGCGCACGACCTGAAACAACTACGATCTCAAAGGCGACGCCGAAAAGTGAATAGCCGACTCCGGCGCTCGCAAGACCTTAAAGGCTCGTAATGTCAAAACGATCGTTGTGGCAAATACCAGTGCGCCACAAGCAACGTGCGCAACGGTAACAGCCACCATCGGGTTTAGCGGCTGCGGGTCATTCGGTGAAGCTGCTCTCGTCAAATAAGCAGCCAGACCCAACAGCAGTTGAACAGCTAACAACGAGATGGCAATCTTCGCCGGTGTTGCCAGAAACTTATCGTTGCCATGTCGCCGTAGGATCGTCGATGCAGCGCCACCCAAAATCAACACTACCGCGAGAGCTCCGGCGATATGCGTCAACAATAGATCGGTTGGCAGCGGCTTGTCCCACGTTGCGGAATGACGCAGCGTCGCCCCGATTACCAGTTGCAAAAAAATAGCTATGGCTGCCGCTACACAAAGATACCGAACCTGAAAACTTCCCTGCTCCTCGACCAGCGGCCGCCTCTCCATCCAACTCGATGAAGTGAAAACCGCCAGGCTAACGGTTGTACAGAAAAAGAGCTGGGCCAGCGTTGCGTGCGCCGTGGATACCGCCAGCGGCAACATCAGCTTTACAGTCAAACCGCCGAGCAGTCCCTGCGCAATCACCCCTGCCAAAGCGAGCAAGCCAAGACGCCGAACCCACCCCCGCTCTTCTTTTGCAAACAGAAAGATGACGAGACCGATTGTCAGTAACCCGACAGTTGTGGCCACCATGCGGTGCCCATGTTCCCAGAAAAGGTTTCCAACCATTTCCGGAAAGAACTGGCCGTTTGAAAGTGGCCAGTCCTCTGTCGCTAATCCGGCATCGTGGCTGGTAACCAGCGCACCTGCGATGATCAGAAAAAACGTGGCGCAGGCTACCAGCAGCGCAAAACGATGCACACCCTTGTTCATTGCCAATCTTCTTATTGCCAATTTCCAATTGCCAATTGCCGATTGTTCGTTAGCGCTGATCTCGTGATAACGGGCCTCTAAGACAATCCACTTCAAATCGGCAATCGTCAATCGGCAATGTTCTTAGTGTCTACCTAACATCGGAAACTCGATCGCCGGCATCATCTCGAGGCCCGGACGTCCCGACGCGGTAGCAGCTTCACCAAACGCAAAGTCAGCCTTGACGCTGCCGCTGGCAGGAACGGTAACTTGCATTGTCTTTTCCGTTCCATTGGGTCCGCCCTTTTCATGCCAGGCTGCAACTGTGTAAGTTCCCGGCGGCACACCCTTGATAGTGAACGCACCATCCTCACCGGTAACGGCGAACAGTGGATGCTTCAATACGCCGACGTATGCCTTCATCCATGGATGTTGATTGCACTTCACCGGAATCAGCACTTCAGGTCGGGCGAAAGTCTTTTCAATCGGCGCAGCGCCGTTGGCCTGTGTCTGGTTCCACTCAGGATTGACCTTCGGCGTCGGATGGATGTTGTGCTGGGTGGGATCGCTGTTGGTGATTCGCAGCTTCTGATTGGCCTGGATACCAAGTACGTGTGGCTTGTAGTGACAGCCATTCTGGTCCAGGGTTACAGCGTCCGCAGGCACAGGAAACGAGATTGCGGTTACCTTTTTGCCGTCGGCTGTGGTCCCGTCCTTAATGTAGACAAATACGTTGGCGAGTTTACCGTCCTTGACGACGGTATCTTCGGTCGTAAGGTCCGGATTTCTCTGTCCGCAGACAGGGTCGGCTGAACTATCAATCTTTTTGGGCGGCGCCGGTGTTCCGTTGAATGCGATGGCGCCAGTTACTGTTCCTTCATCGCCCTTGCTCTTGTACTCTTCTGATGTAGCTGTGGTGCTGGTGTCCGTTCCGGTATCCGTGCTTGGCTTGCTACAGGAAGCAGCCAGAGCCATCAGCGATAGAATCGTGGTCAGGACAAGCCAGACCTTCATCTGCTTAAACATATTCATTCCTCCAATTTGATTACTGACTGAAATAAACTTTAACACGGGCCCAGCCAGAAAGTAGACCCGCATCGACGCGATCTGTAACTACAGACCGCGCAAGCGAAAATTCTTACGCACAGCAGTAGCGTGAGCCGCAACCGTCCCTGGCTTGTTCTTTCGTATTCTCCTCGCGGTCGCTTCTCTCCGCCTTGCCGCGCTTCGCTGTCGAAGATTTCCTGTCGCCTGTGATGTAGGGCTCGGGGCTGGTGCTACCGGCGCCGTAGCAAGCAAACGTCTTTGCTCATCGGGAGTCATCAACAGCATGTAACGAACAAGCAACTGCGCGTGGTCCTGGTGATACTCATTGGCACTGGCCGGCGGGTTCGGCAAATTGATAACCCAACGCTCGCCCTCTTTTCTAAATAGTCCGCTGGGCATCGCGGTCCCCGGACTTATCTGCGCCGGATCCAGCAACCACCGGAACGTCCAATCCGGTTTTAGTCGCGCGCTGGCCAGCAGGAAATTTGGAGCAATTGCCTTCTCGTCATGAACGGGATCGCCGGTTATGTGGCACTTCAGGCAGGGTGTGCCTGAAGTGAACATTTGCCGAGCCACCAGTTTCTCCTGTTCAGTTAATGGCTGCATTGGCTCCTTGATGTATGGTTCCTGCTGACCTGACATGGCCATGAAGAACCGCACCAGGGCCTGGAGCTCGTTTGGTGAAAAGTTAAACGTCGGCATTCGCAGCTGCAGATAAGGCCGCACTCCATTTCGATCGAGTCCCGGCTGCGGCTTTAGCTTTCCGTTACTGGCGGCCGGCGCGTTCCCATTCGTATTGTTATTGGCAGTGCTATTTCCAGTAGCGTTCGCCGTGCCATTCTGTTTAGGTGCCGCGGACTGATTGCCGGCGGGCAAAGCGGCTGGTTCTTTTTGTTCGCTAAGAGACGGATCCGTTAGGAACCGCAACAACCAATTCGGATCGACGCGTGCGCCTTCGCTGGTCAGGCGCGGCGGTAAGAAATCCTTGCCTTCCGGCGTCTGATAGAGCGGAACATCCATCAGAGTGGATCGCTGGTCTACCTGAATTTGATGACAGCCGACGCAGTTGTACTTCTTGATAACCCACCAACCGTTTTGCACGTCCTGGCGGCGCTGGTCCTGTGG
>JALZOO010000351.1 GCA_030913905.1 Acidobacteriota bacterium | reverse complement strand
TCATCTTCAAAGGCTCGTGCGCCATTTGGTACGGAGCGAATTCCATCCAATGTTTCGGTCGCGTCAGACGCCCCGCTTCGACTAGACGTTTGTAGAGTGGCGTTGATGGGAAGGGTGTTAGTTGACCGAAGACCGGGAGCCCCGGCGGCCAGCTTTCTACCTGCTCCAAAGTTCTGTCCGCCACGCCCGGCGTGTCGTTGTCCAATCCGACGATGAAAGACGTGATGGCATATATGTTTCGTTGGGCAAGACGATTGAGTACGGCCCCGTATTCAGCCGGCTTGTTGAAACTCTTGTTCACGTCGGCGAGGTTTGCGACATCGATCGACTCCATGCCGATGAAAATCCACTTGCCGTCCGACTGAGCTATCAAGTCGACCAGCTCTTCGTCGCGTAGCAGGTTCGCACTAATCTGCGCCAGCCAGGGCAGCTGTGCGTTCGCTGCGATAATGTCGCGCAGCAGCGATTTTGTGCGCTTGATATTGATGGCGAAGTTATCGTCGATGAAGAACACTATCACCTGCGAGCGATTAGCGCGCGCGTGGTTCTTGAGGCGGAGCATTTCGTCGACCACACTCTGATTGCTGCGAAATCGAATGGAGTCGCCGAAGAAACCTGTGACCGTGCAAAATTCGCATCCGTAGGGACAGCCGCGACCTGATTCAATCGGGACCACGTGAACCGAGCCCCAGCCTGAGCCAAGCTTGTTCAAAAGCGGTCGAGCAAACTTGGGCACCATATCAAACTGTTCCAGGTCCATGTTGTTCCATGGAATGTCCGGATATGGCTGCAGACTTGGTTTGCGTTCTTTGCCATTCTCATCTACGGGCTCATAGATTTCTTTTAGACATCCGTTAGCAGCGTCTTGGACTATCTGCGCCCAGGTTTCGTCGGCCTCACCTAGTGCGACGGCATCGGCATGACGAGGTCCGCCGTCTTTGCCCAGCGCTTCGTCGGGGACTTCGGTGACATGCGGTCCACCCATCACCACCGGCACTCCCGCAGCGCGGACCGCATCGGCCATGCGGTAGGCTCGCGCGACCATGCGTGTCATTGCGCCAATGCCTACGAGTCCGATCTTTTCGTCGCGCACGTATTTAACGAGCTGCTCCTCGTTCATCGGTCGCGCATTTCCGTCGATCAAAAGTACTTCATGTTCAGGGGGTGTGATTGTCTGAAGCAGAAACATCCAAAGGTGTGGCATGAAGTTGCGAGTCACGCCATTATCTGGGTTATAAAGTAGTATTCTCATTAAAACTTTCTCGGTTCAATCGTTCAAAAACTAGATAACCGTGGGCTGTTGCAGAGCGGAGCAACGAGGGAAAAGAGCCGATGGCAACTGGTTTATTGCGAAACTAACTAAAATGCTGGAGCAGCATATCATTTAGGTACGCTTTCGTACATAGGAGACGGGGTCTCATTGCGGTTTTTCGAACCCTTTCTTTAAGAGTACTTCCTGTCCTTCGTCGCTCAACAGCAAGTCAACAAACTGACGGGCCGCAGCCTGCTTCGGTGAGGTTCGGATAATGCCCAGCGCGTGCTCGATGGGACGGTGAAGCGTCTCGTCCACTTGCACGTAAATTCCTTCTCCTGGCTTCACCAGAGCTAACGGGATGAACGCCACTTCGGCGTTACCAGTTGCCGCAAACTGCTTCGTTTGAGAAACACTTTGACCGTAAACAACTTTAGGTTCGATCTGACTCCAGATTCCCAATGCTCGCAAACTTTCGACAGTGGCCTGTCCGTATGGAGCCACGTCGGGTTTAGCGACGGCTACCCGGTCAAACTCATTTGCGGTTATGTCCTCAATGCGTGTGAGCTTCAGCTTACTGCCAGGCGGTAACCATAGCACCAATCGGCCCCGCGCGTAGACGCCGCGACTCCCCGGGGTCAGCAAGCCATCACGGTCCAACTGATCGACGTGGGATACATCGGCTGCTGCGAAGACGTCGAAAGGAGCGCCGTTTTCGATTTGCTTGGCCAGGTCAGCGGTGGCGCCGAAGCTGAAAACCACGCGCGTTCCTGTCTTGCCGGTGAACAGCGGGCCGAGGTCTGCAAACGCGTCCGTCAGACTTGCGGCGGCTGCAACGGTCAGTTCCGGCTGCTCACTTTTCTGGGGGACGCGCGGCTGACAAGTCATAGAAATCAGCACGGCACCAGCCAGCAGAAGTCTTTTCATGACAGGCGGACTCTTGCTTAGGTGATACCGCTTAAGGATCCTGATCATCGCTGCCGATCGTCCTTCTTTCCAGAATTGCCAAGGTATGGTATAGACCACTAATTCCCCCGCACGACAAGTTATGGTAACTGCGGAGCCTTAACCGTCAGAAGGGTTACTGCCTTATGAGGACGCATCGATTTCAACGTGCAATTTTTGTTTGCGCCGCGATGCTCGCACTCACCTTAGCGGCAGCTAGCTGTCTGCCTAAGCCGCCCTCAGAACAGGGTGACGTCAGCATTACCTTATACGGCTTCTCGATTATGAAAGAGGCCCTGGAAAAGGGAATCTATCCCGGTTTCGCCGC
>JALZOO010000328.1 GCA_030913905.1 Acidobacteriota bacterium | reverse complement strand
TGGTAAAGGTTCGCGCCGGCGCCTTGCGCGGGTTGGCTTATGGACTTGATCCATACTCCACTTACCTGACACCGGATCAGGTTCGCCAGTTTAATGAAGACTCGAAGAATAATCAGGTTGGAATCGGCGCCGAGCTTTCTCAGGTTGCCTCTTATCTATACGTGATCGCTCCGATGAAAGGGTCGCCGGCGGATCAAGCTGGAGTCAGAGCTGGAGACATTATCGAATACATTGACGGGAAGGCCACCCGCGACATTTCTCTATACGACGCAAAGCAATTGTTGAATGGCGCTTCGGGTTCGGAAGTGAAGTTGCGGATCCTGCGCGCTAACGCGCGGCCGCTGACGGTGACGGTGAAGCGTGGAACGTTCCGGGCCCCGGCCGCCGAAGCCAGAATGGAAGCGGGCCGAATAGGTGTGGTTCGTATCAACAGTTTCGCGTCGGGTGAGGCAGCCGATGTTCGAGCCCGCGTTCACGAATTGATGAAGCAGGGTGCGCAGAAGATCGTTGTAGATATGAGGGGCACTGCGGGCGGTGCGCTTGAGGAAGCGGTCGCCGTAGCCAACCTTTTCATCAAGGACGGGATGCTCGCGCAAACGTCTGGTAGAGAAGGCAAGAGCTTGAAGACGTTTAATGCAGACCCCAAAGCGGCGGTATTTGCCGGTCCAGTTGTTGCGCTTATCGACACCGGCACGGCCGGCGCGGCTGAAGTAGTTGCATCAGCTTTTCTTGAACGTAATCGCGGGCAAGTCGTAGGTGAGAAGAGTTTCGGCGCGGGCGCGGAGCAGCAGCTTTTCACACTGCGTGGTGGAGACGGTTTACTGCTAACCACCGTCAAGTGGGCCTCGGCGAGCGGCAAGCCGTTCCTGGGTGAGGATCGCAATCGCTCAGGCGTCACACCTTCTGTGGAAGTGAAGCGACCTGAACTCGCGGAAGCTATTGATCCGGAGGAGCTGACCGGGAATGACGATGACGAAGCGGCTAAGGTCCCGACCGACAAGCCTGAAATAACTGAGCCGACCCCTGCCAAACCACCGGCAGAAGATATTCAAATGAAGAAGGCGCTTGAACTCTTGCGTGAGAACAAGGCGCTGCCGGTGCAAAAGGCGGCTTAGCTTCGATCCTTTGATCACTTTAAAGGCCAGGAAGTTCCTGGCCTTTTTTGCTTTTCCCGTCGCCCTTACTGAATAGTCATCAATGCGTTGGAAATAGAGTAGCGAACGACTCCATATCGGGTATTGAAGCAGTTCAGCCTCTCCAGAGGCTTGTTGGTTTTAGATTGCGACCGTCTTGTGATCGGCCAAAAACCTAGCGGGAACGCGCTGTTCGCGCAGGTCAGCTCTGAATGGCGCTCTTTGGTTCCCAGGGGAACACATTTTGCTGTTTAAGGCAGCGCTTAGCGACGAAACATATTTACCAAGGAGAAATTGAGAGATGATCATGACTAACAAGTTACTGCCGGTAGCCCTGGTTGCTGCCCTAATCGGCGGATCTGTTGGTGCGTTTGTAATGCACTCGAAGAATTCAACCGCGACTAATCAGGCGGCTGCGCAGGACACCGCCAGGCCAACCGACGCCCAGTATGCACAGTATCAACCCACTGACGTTGTCAGCCGGGACAATCGAGATCCTTTCATGCCCGCGGAGTTTGACACTGCGCAGGAGCAATCAGCCTACAAGACGGGCTTTGCTGATGGATTCAGAGCTTGTCAGGGCGGCGCTGTTGGAAGCCAGGCGACCACGTCCAGCGTTTATAGTCAGCCTCGCGTTGTAAATCGTAACGCCGGTCGTAGTGCTAGCCGTTCGAGCAGTCGACAGGTCTACTACGACTATCAGCAGCCGCGGAAGCGCAGCTTCTGGCAGAAACACCGCGACAAGCTGACAGTGGCCATGGGCACTGGCGGCGGCGCCGTTGTCGGCGGCCTGATCGGTGGCAAGAAGGGTGCAGCGATTGGTGCACTTGCCGGCGCAGGCGGTTCGGCTCTGTACACATACAAGATTCGGAATCGCGATCGCCGTTACTAAGTAGATCACAAAAGGGAGAGTGCAAGGCATGAGAGCGAAGCTCTTCATCGCATCGTGCGCTCTGGCAGCAATGGTTTGGGCAGCCCCTAACGCAAGGGCTGCCCATTTCCTTGCCAACAGAGACGCGGGGCATCAGACAGCGAACACGGCGCTGCCACTACCTGCTCAGTTCAGGCTGGAGCGAGAGCGTGGGCTTGTGCTGAGGGTTTGGATTGACAGTCGCGGGCCTTACACCTTTGTGGTGGACACCGGCGCCGGACTTAACGTCATCGCAGATCGAGTTGTATCTGAACTTCGTCTGCCGACGAACACCATTCGCCCTACGATCATCGGTGGCTTGACGACTTCAAGAACTACATCCAGTCGTGAAGCAGTTATCAGCCGCCTGGACGTTGGTAGTCCTGGCAACAGGCTTCCTCAGCAACAGACGGCGCTGATTGTTTCGAACCTGCCCCTGGACGTGGATGGTATTCTCGATCCCACGGAAGCTTATGCCCCCTACGGATACTCGATCGACTTACCGAACGAACGAATTGCCGTAATGTCTGGTGGGTCTATCAACCCGCGGAGCCGGCCAGGCGTCGATCGCGCGGTCGTTTCGTGGGTACGGAACGGAGTAGATAACCGACCGTTTGTGCGCTTGGGTGATGGCCGACTTGCGTTGGTTGATACTGGTTCAAGGTTCGGCTTGGCGGTAAGCAGTCGCAACGCCGTGATCATTGGTCCGAACCGACGTAACCAGCCACACGAAGTAGCGCGAGATATTGGCGGCGGAACCATCATGTCCAGACGAGTTTCGCCTACAACCATAACGATTGGTGAGCTTGTTTTGCGACGAATACCGACGGACATTCTGTTTGGCATCGGCAAGGGCGCACC
>JALZOO010000315.1 GCA_030913905.1 Acidobacteriota bacterium | reverse complement strand
GACTACGGCCGGTACATCATGTGCACCCCGAAGGGGTGCCAGAGACATGTAATTCTGGCATCCCTCCAGGATGCTAGTTCTTTATGGTGTCTTGTTCCGGTGGTCTGCGACCACCGGCTACTTTCTTCACAGCCCTACGGGCT
Source organism: Acidobacteriota bacterium (assembly GCA_030913905.1). Classification (GTDB taxonomy): domain Bacteria; phylum Acidobacteriota; class Blastocatellia; order Pyrinomonadales; family Pyrinomonadaceae; genus PSRF01. The sequence continues at coordinate 4,173 of JALZOO010000315.1, read as the reverse complement.
GACATCCCGGTTCAGTGCGTGGGAACGTCAAACGGTTAAGTCTCTACTTGTGAGGTCAAGCTGCCCGTTTACTGTATTAACAGGTATGATTACCCTCCTCAAGCGGCTGGTTGGACAATCACTCATACGCGTGTTAACTTAATCGGACAGTTAATCTTAGCGGTTACCGTCCCTAGACGGTTTTCTGTTGTTTAGGAGGATCATCTTAGCAGTGGGTTTAGCCAAAGAAACGAAAGAACAGATTGTTACCGACTTCCGAAGTCACGATTCTGATACAGGGTCGCCGCAGGTTCAGGTGGCCTTGCTCAGTAAAAGAATCAACGAGCTGACTGAGCACTTCAAAATTCATAAGAAAGATAACCACTCGCGACGCGGACTGCTAAAGATGGTCTCGCAGCGCAGAAGTTTACTTGATTATTTGAAGCGAACAGACATTGAACGCTACCACGAAGTAGTGAATCGTCTGGGACTCCGTCGGTAAGATAATTCTGATTTAGCGTAGACGAGAGAACTTCGAATCTCAGATTTTAAGAAAGCCCGCGTCCTATCGAAGAGTTTGCTGAAGGTGCCGAACGTGACGGCGATACTCCCAGGCAAACGGACGCGTTCGGCCTTAGCGTAACGCAAAAAAGGCGGCATGAGCTCACGGTAAGAGACTCGTGCCGCCTTTGTACTTATTGCGGCGTCAATTCCCAAACGCGTCACGTGCGTGGGCAAGATTAATCAAAACAATGCGAGGCGTATGAGTCGCTCGCGGCCTGATGTTCAGGCAATTGTCCGAAGGAGACAAAGAAGATGCCAGTAAAGAAATACCTCAAAGAATCGATAAAACTAGGCGACAAGGATTTGACCGTCGAGACCGGGCGAGTCGCCAAGCAGGCGGATGGATCCGTGATTATCCAGTATGGCGACACCATGCTGCTGTGCGCAGCGGTGAGTTCATTGTCGGCGCGAGAAGGAATTGATTTTTTCCCCTTGACTGTCGAATATCGTGAAGCGAACTATGCTGCCGGCCGTATCCCCGGTAACTACTTCCGGCGTGAAGGCCGGCCCACCGAAAAAGAAACCATTACCAGCCGTTTGATCGATCGTCCCTGCCGGCCGTTGTTTGCCGAAGGCTACAAAAACGAGACACAGGTGATTGCCAGCGTCATTTCAGCTGATCCGGACAACAATCCGGACGTGATTGCCATCACCGGCGCTTCGTGTGCTCTGTATCTATCGGATATTCCGTTTCTCAATCCAATCGCAGGTGTGCGTATTGGATTAATCGAAGGCCGGTACATCGTTAACCCGACGTATGACGAAGTTCGCGAGTCGCGGTTGAATCTGATCGTTGCCGGTACTGAAGAAGCCATTGTTATGGTCGAGGCTGGTGCGACGGAAGTCTCAGAAGAGATCATGCTCGAAGCCCTCATGCTGGCCCACAAGGAAATCAATCGCCTGTGCCGTTGGCAGAAGGAACTCTACAAGGCCCTCGACGTGAAGAAACGCGAAGTGGTTCCGACTCCCATTAACGAGGAGATGTTGGAAGAGATCCAAAGGAACTACAGTGATCGTCTTCGTGCTGCGCTGGATACTACGAATCAGGAAAAACGCGACAGCTATTCGGCAATCGACGCTTTGAAGAAAGAAGTGGTTGAGTCTTATCCGGACGACCTGGTTGAGCAGAGACTGATGGCGAAACGAGTTTTCGACCATCTGAAAGAGACAATCTTTCGCGACGATATTCTCAACAATCGCCGGCGTCCAGATGGCCGTCGCTTCTCCGAGATTCGTCCGATAAGCATTGAAGTTGGTTGGCTGCCTCGAGTGCACGGCTCAGCGCTTTTCACGCGCGGCGAAACTCAGGCGCTTGTTACAACTACGCTAGGTACCAAAGAAGACGAACAGTTCATGGACGACCTGGAAAAGGGCGAGGTCAAACGTCGCTTCCTGCTCCATTACAACTTCCCGCATTACTCGGTTGGTGAAGTTGGTCGCTTTGGTTCGTCGAGCCGTCGCGAGATTGGCCACGGTGCGCTGGCGCGCCGCGCAATCGAGGCAGTGCTGCCTGACGAATCAGTCTTCCCCTACACGCTCCGGATCGTTTCTGACATCACGGAGTCGAATGGTTCTTCATCCATGGCCAGCGTTTGTGGCGGCATCCTTTCGTTGATGGATGCGGGCGTTCCGCTTAAGGCCCCGGTTGCGGGCGTGGCAATGGGATTGGTTATGGAGGGTAACAAGTACGCCATTCTCACTGACATTGCCGGCGCCGAGGACCACTACGGTGATATGGACTTCAAAGTCACCGGCACTAGCGAGGGCATTACTGCTCTGCAGATGGACATCAAGATTGCGGGTATCAATGCTCAAATCATGGCGGAAGCCCTTGAGCAGGCGAAGAAAGGGCGCCTTTACATCCTTAGCGTGATGGAAAAAGCTCTGCCGGAATCACGCCAGGATATCTCCGCACACGCCCCGCGCATCATCCAGATCAAGATCAATCCGGACAAGATACGCGACGTCATTGGACCAGGCGGCAAGATGATTCGCGCGTTAGTGGAAGAGACCGGTGCGAAAATCGACGTTTCAGACGACGGCACTATCTCGATCGCGACGGCCAGCGGAGAGGCTGCCGAAGCTGCTGTGAACCGAATTCGCGGTATCACGGCCGAAGCCGAGATAGGCCAGACCTACCTCGGGACCGTTTCTCGAATTGTGGATTTCGGCGCATTCGTCGAAATCTTTCCAGGAACCGACGGGTTGCTTCACATCTCGGAAATTGCCGACCGACGCGTCAAAGATGTTCGCGATGAGTTAAAGGAAGGTCAGCAGATTCTCGTGAAGTGCATCGGGAAGGAAGGCAACAAAATCAAGCTTTCCAGGAAAGCAGTACTGCGCGACGAGGAACGTAAGGCCGAGGCCGCCAGTGCCGGTGAATCTGACTAAGGTCAGCTCCGAGCCAGTGATTGAGATGGAGGTTTGCGACGGACGCAAACCTCCATTTTTCTTTAGGTTAGAACCTCCGTTCGCTCCGCGAAATTTGGAATCGCCTCTTTATTAGGCATCTTTCCCTATCAACCAGCGACAGCGCCCGCGCTATAGATGCGCAACACGATGAACAAGGGCTTCGGACGCTGCGGTTTAAACAATGTAAACCATATTCCCTGCGTTGAGTCATGGGAAGTACGAGGAGGAATTCCAACCGATGATGAGTCGAGCTTTTCGCCCAGTTGCTGCGATCCTCAGCATCTTGCTTTTGTCTGGTGTGCCGACGCATGCGGCGCCGGTGGCCATTAGCGAGGTGATCCAGGTCCTTGGCAGCTATCAAAATCCTCCAGAGCTACGGCTCCGAAGTGTTTCGCAAAATCCAAACTATCTCGTGGCTGACGGGGATGGTCCTTCGCCGGTAGCATCGGCTGCGCAAGAGTCGGCTGCCGGAGACGCGGTCGGAATTGCGGATGCATCGACGATAGACGCGTCCAGCGGCGACACGCTGCTCTCAGGAGTGGCCATGAGTGTTGACCCGCAGGCCGGTGTCGACGTTGTCGACCAGGGCGAAGTGGAAGGTACAATCTGCGACTGCGGCGAGATAACGGTGCCCGGTGGTGGATTCCCGAAATGGCCGCTGCTCTTCTTAGCGGCGATTCCATTCTTCTTCATTCATGGCTGCGACGACTGTGATCCGCCAACTCCGCCAAGTACTCCTCCTTCAACGCCGGAGATTCCCGAACCAGCATCACTCCTGCTGTTTGGTTCCGGACTAGCGGCTTTTGGAGCGGGCTTGCGTAGACGCTATGCCAGGGGAAAACTGGCCGCGCAGATCCAGAACACGGAGGAGGGCTAATCAAAATGTCGAGAGCAATCTTTCGCAAACATAAATACGGCAAGCTCGTTTTTGGCGCGCTTCTCGCGCTGACGGTTTGCATGGCCTTCCCGTCGTCCACTGCTTACGCGAAGAAGCGGAAGCTGGCGAAATACGGAACCATCAAAGTTCTAAGTACTCCCGGCGGCCTGCCGATCGAGATCGACGGCAGACCTGAAGGGCTCACCACGGCAGATTACCGTTCGTTTGATCTCGATCCAGGCGTTCACACTATCGTGATCAGTTTGCCTAACGGCCAAAGATGGACGCGCGAAATCGACCTCGAACGCGGCCGCATTAAATGCGTGGCCCTAAACTACCGG
>JALZOO010000296.1 GCA_030913905.1 Acidobacteriota bacterium | reverse complement strand
CATTCCCGTTGATATCCAGTGCCGTCGTGCTGCCGGCGACATTGAGAATCTGGCCAGTCTTATTCACGGTGATGCTGAAAAAGGTCTGCGTCGTAGCGCTTCCGGTAATGCCTTGTGCGGCCGTAGTGTTATTGAAGGTGACGGTGCCTGTGCCGGGCAGGAATGTTCCCCCGTTGTTGGTCCAGTTGCCGGCGATGCTGATGTTATTCGCCCCGGCGTCGAAGGTTGTTCCCGAGGCGATGGTCAATGAACCGGCGATGGTCGCGGCGCCCAGCAAGGTCTTCGTGCCAGCCCCTGATAGGTTCAAATGACCGTAAGTTATACCGGCCACATTTTGATTGGTGCCGGTGAAGTTGGTGATACTGGTGGCGCCGAATGTGTTGGTGCTGAAATTCGACGGCAATGCGTTAGTACCGCCAATTGTCACGGTCGCGCCGTTGCTGACTGAAAGCGTCCCACCGGCGGCCGTACGGTTCGCGGTGAACGAGCTCAGGTCGAAAGTGCCGGCCGTGACGGTGAGATCACCGGCGATGGTGATATTGGTCAACAAGCTGAGCGTGCCGCCGCTCTTGTTGACAGTCAGACTGCCAAAAGCAGTGGAGGCCGTGCCGCCGATGGTGTTGGCAGTGCCGCCTGTGAACGTAGTGGTGTTTGTGCCCGAGAACGCGCTCGCGCCGCTGTTGTTGGTCCAATTGCCGGCAAGGCTGATGGCATTGCTAGCAGCAGCCAAATTGCCCGTAGTAAGAAGCAGGTTGCCGTTTACAATGATCGGCGCCCCAAGCGTTAGTGTTTGGCCGGCGGTCTTGCTGATCGTCAAATTAGTGAAGGTTGTCGCACCCGTCAGGCTCGCCGCACTGCCGTTGAAGTTCACGACGCCCGCGCCGCTGCTGGTGAACCCACTATTCCCAACGTTGTTAATCCAGTTTCCGCCGACAGTGAACGAGTTAGTGCCGCCCGCCAAAACGGTTCCGGTGCCAATGGTCACATTTCCCGCGGCAGTAATGGCCCCGGCGAGGGTCTTCGTGCCAGAACCTGAGGTCGTTAGGTGGCCGTACGACTGCGCGCTATTCGGGACGGTGATGGTTTGAGCGGTTCCTGAATATTCGACTGTACTGGTTGCGCCGATGGAATGCGTTAGGTAATTAGTCGGGAGGCCGTTCGTTCCGCCTATCTTCAGCAGACTTCCGTTGGAGAGTGTCATCGTCCCCCCACCGGCTGCGGTCCGGTTGGCAGTGAAGTTCTGGAGATCAAACGTACCCGCGCTGAGATTGAGATTCGAGGCTACGCCAATATTGGCCAACAACGTCAGAGTGCCACTACCTTTATTCACCGTCAGGATGTTGAAAGTGGGCGAACCGGAAATGCTTTGTGCGCCCGCGCCGTTGAAATTGAATATTCCGGAATTGTGTGTAAAGGTGCCGCCGGTCTTGTTGAAATTGCCCGCCAGGTTCGTGGTACCGCTGGTCGCCGTGTAAGTCCCTTCAACAATGTTGAGATTGCCTGTGATCGTGTGCGTGCCCGAACCGCCCGTGAAAATGGGAGTGTCGGCAGTGGCAGCGCTGTTAAGATTAAGATCTTGATTGATAGTCAGCGTGCTGTTGTTGCCGACAAAGGTTCCCTCGGCCAACGTGAGGTTTAAGAAGGTTACACTTGTCCCTGCGTTGTTGGTCCAGACGCCATTAGGAAGAACCTCGACGTTGTCGTTGATGTTATTGTTGCCGCCAGTAACGAAGACACCGGTAGACGCGGAACCGCCCGTGTTAACAGAAATGCATTTACCGAGTACGACGCCCGCACCCACGCTATTGTTTGAAAAGCTGGTCGAACTTCCAAATGACATACCACCGCCGGAGAGATAGATCGCGCCCCCGCGCGTGTTTGCCACCACCGTGGAATTGTTCGTAAATGTACTACTGTCAACTGTCAGTGGCCCACTTTCAATTATGACGCCGCCGCCGTTGCCGTTGAGAGCGGAGTTGGAATCAATAATCGAATTACCGTTGATGACAAACGAGCCGGTCCCACTGTTGTGCTGGAAAAGATCCAGCCCCCCACCACCCGTAGCACCCGAATTAGCCTTATTGCCCTGAACTGTTGTTCCCGTAACTGTCAACGTACCAACTGAAGGAAGTTGAACAATAGGATCACCAGGTGAATAACCGATACCGCCCCCCGCGGTGCCGGCATAGTTGCCGCGAGTGAGATCAGTTCGATCGTTACTGACAGCAGGATCAGAGTCGGCCGCGGTCGGACCTCCAATAACCGAGTTGATGATGTTTACATCGCCACCAGTTATCGATAGGCCGCCGCCGGCGTAATTCGCTGCTGCCGTGTTGTCGTTGTTGGTAATTCGAATGTTCGTAAGTGAAAGGAAATTATCCTTGGCGCCGCCAACCAAGCCGCCGCCACCAATCTGACTCCTGTCAAAGCCGCCCGCGATGGTGAAGCCCGAAAACACGTAATCCCGGTTGACGACGATCGCGGTATTTAGACACATGACACGGTCGCCTAGAAATGCACCGCTGCCTGTTCCCGTCTGACGAACGACCGTCGTTAACATTCCACCACCGGTGATGGTTGTGCTGTTGTTGAGTTCAAGGTCGCCGGTGGAATTATTATCACCATTGACACACCCTCCGGCGCCATTTCGCGTCAGCACGTAGGTTCCAACCGGCAGGGTGATGGCGTTGGCGGCCGGGTTAGTTGGGTCGGTCGCATTAGCGTTCGCCCTTTGGATCGCGCCGCGCAAACTACAGTCATCGGCCGCGCCTGTACATGCGGAGGCGGTAGCCGGATCGGGGTCATCGAACCGATCCACGGAACTGGCTACCACTACATTGTCGGGTACGGTGGCGAGATCCGATGTCCCCGACTGAAGCATTATTAGCGACCGCTCGCCATTGATTTTGGGCGGCATTGAGAGGATGGCAGTTGGCTGGCCAATGAGGCTCAGACTGGCTTCGCTAATATCCGTTGTCCCCTGAATACTGACAGACTCCGGCGCATACTTTTGGGAAAACTGCTGCACCACCTTTATCTGCGACCGGCTATCCATGAACATCAGGTTGTCGATTTCCGCTCCGGAGAGATGCGCCTTGAAGAGCCGGTTGCCGGGCGCTCCCGTGTCAGTGTTGGTGTGAAATTCCCGCGCGGCATCCCAGCCCTGTTTGGCAGACGGCTGCCAACCAACTACTGACTCAACATCTTCATCGGTTCTCTTAGGCCGTAAACGAGCCTTTCCGCGCTCCGCCAGTTCAAGTTCAGTAAAGGGTTGGTCGCGCAACTCTCCTGAATGGAAGATCTGAGTGGTGCCATTGTCCCCAAGGATGGCCACTTGTTTTTTCGCATCACGGTTCCAAACAAAGAAACCCAAAGCCATTCCGCGCGCTTGAAACCCAAGCTGCAGTTTTTCCACTTGCAGTTGCGG
>JALZOO010000272.1 GCA_030913905.1 Acidobacteriota bacterium | reverse complement strand
CTTCCGGATCGCTCTTTGAAGAAACCAGCTCCTCCACGATCTGTTTCAGTTCAGCCTGTAACTTATCGTTTAGGATCCTGGAAAGCTCCGGTAGCTTGCTCTCTATAAAAACGTCTGCGGCCTTGATGACGCTGCCGTTCTTCAAATTGATTGCGAAATGTCTCGTGTGAGTATCGGGATAGGCACCGCTACCATCTTCAGTGAACGTGATATCGAGTACATAGTTCTTATTGTAGTTAACTTGGTAAGTGAACTCTTGGAGCCAATTGTCTTGCCTGTATTCGGCGATCGAGGAGTCGAATGCGTTCTTGACGTCAAGAATCGATTGCACGCGTCTCAAGAGGCGCAGGTCCTTCAGTCCACTAACAACCGGATAAGTGATGGTCGCTCGTCGCTTTTCCGGAAAATCCTTTACCAGCTTTCCCTGCCGCAGGATTACGACTCGGCGAGGCTTAACGATTACTTGATCATTGCCTGGTGTGGAAGACTTCGCTACCTGTGCCACGGTTGGCCCAGTTAGAAACAAAAGCGTCGCCAACAACAGAAGGTGCGATTGGTTTGTCTTGGAGATGTTCAATTTAGAAGAGGCTGGAGACGATTAGAAAGCAGGTTCTTGGTAGACTCCGTAAACGTCCCGAAGGGCAGAACAGATCTCACCGAGCGTTGCATAAGCGCGCACTGCTTCAATCGTCGCTGGCATGGTGTTTTCTTCATTACGCGCGGCAAGCTTAAGCTTCTCAAGTGCATTGGCCACGGCGCCGGCATCTCTGCGCGAACGGGTTTGCTCCAGACGCTCCACTTGATGTTCACGAACAGATTCATCGATTACAAGTGTCTGAATCGGTGGCTCACCTTCCATGACATATTTGTTTACGCCAACGATCACCTGCTCGCCGCGTTCCACTGCTTTTTGGTACTGATAGGCAGAGTCCTGAATTTCCCGCTGCGGAAAACCCTTTTCGATAGCGGCGACCATACCGCCCATCGAATCGATCTTCCGGAAGTAATCCAAAGCCTCTTTCTCCATCTTCTCGGTCAGAGCCTCTAAGAAGTAAGAACCGCCCAGGGGATCCACGGTATTCGCAACGCCAGTTTCCTCAGCGAGGATCTGTTGAGTGCGAAGAGCTATCAGTGCCGCACGATCAGTCGGCAGCGCCAGGGCTTCGTCATACGCATCAGTATGCAAACTCTGCGTACCGCCCAGCACACCGGCCAATGCCTGAATCGCCACGCGGACAATGTTATTGAGAGGCTGTTGGACAGTTAAGGACACCCCGGCCGTTTGCGTGTGAAACCGCATCTTGAGAGTGCGTTCGTTGGTTGATCCAAACCGATCGCGCATCTCACGCGCCCAGATGCGGCGAGCGGCGCGATACTTCGCAACCTCTTCGAAAAAGTCGTTATGAGCATTGAAGAAGAAAGAGATTCGAGGGACGAACCGATCCAGTTCGAGTCCAGCACGAACGCCCCACTCGACGTATTCAAGTCCGTCACGAAGAGTGAACGCGAGTTCTTGAGCGGCAGTAGAGCCGGCCTCACGAATGTGATAACCGCTAACAGAAACCGGGTTGTAGCGCGGCACCTGCTCAGTACAGAACTCGAAGGTATCTATCACGAGTTTCATAGCCGAGCGAATGGGGTAAATCCACTCCTTCTGAGCTATGTATTCCTTCAGTATGTCGTTCTGCAGCGTGCCTGAGATCTTTTTCCAGTCAGCCCCTTGTTTCTCGGCGACCACCAGATACATTGCCAGCAACACCGACGCCGGCGCGTTTATCGTTTGCGAAACCGTAACCTGGTCAAGTGGAATCTGATCGAAAAGCACTTCCATATCCGACAAGGAAGAGACCGCGACACCACATTTCCCGACTTCACCTTCTGAGAGAGGGGAATCAGCGTCGTATCCCATTAACGTGGGCAGATCGTAAGCGACGGAAAGACCGGTTTGGCCTTGCTTGAGCAGGTACTTGAAACGCGCGTTTGTTTCCTCGGGCGTGCTGAAGCCGGCAAATTGGCGCATGGTCCAAAGTTTGCCGCGATAGCCTGTGGGATGGATTCCGCGTGTGTAGGGAAACTCTCCGGGGAACGAAATGTCGCTGGCGAAGTCCTGGCTTGCGACGTCGGCAGGAGTGTAGAGGCGGTCAACCTCTTCGAGTGAAACTGTTTCGAAATGCTTCTTTCGTTCGGGGTGTTTTTTGAGGACCGGCTCGAGCGTTTCATGCTCCCAACGCTCGACAGCTTCCTCAACTGGAGAGTTTAACTCTTTGGTGTCTGCCATAGATTTGCGCGTGCTCGCTCTTTGTAATGCAGAAGTCGATATTAGTTGACGAGTATGGGACTGTCAACACACCTAAGTAGGCAGTTTACAAAGCTTTAAAGAGGGGAGCGCGGCTGCGATGGCAGTCACAGCCGCGCCTGCTCGGCAGGGAATCGCTAAAAGCAGCTGTCAAGAAGGGGAACTAGCAGGCGACCAGCAGGAAAATGAAAAGCCAGCGCCGCCGTCGTGAATGAGTGTTCCCCGATTGCTCATTCGACGGGCACTACAATCTCGTTCGCGCGGACCATGTTCAAACGGTTGCGGGCTGCAGCCTCAATCGTTCGTGGGTCCGTGTGTAATTGTTGAATCTCGACACGCAAAGACTGATTTGCGTTTCGTAAACCTTCAACGTCCGTTTGCATTCTTGCGTACTGCTCGCTCGCAGAAGACATCTTCGCGTGCGTTCGCATGGTGACAGCAACACAGATGGCAAACGTCGCCAAAATTATCATTCCGAAAATCACCCACGCGGGTATCACGCCACCTCGACGGCGAACCTCGGCCGGCGTGCCGATGATTTCCTGAGAAATCTCTCTCACTGACGCAAAAGGCGAAGTTGTCCGCGGAACCACACGCTGCGCCCGAATACGTTCATCAACCCAATAAGAATTTATGACCCTGCTCAAGAAGCACCTCCAAGTCCTTTGCTGATTCTGATTCCGCGTAGATACGGACCACCGGTTCAGTTCCCGACGGACGCATTAACAGCCAGGAACCGTCGCCAAAAATAAACTTCACACCATCGATTCGATTTGTTCGCTCAACTCGCCGCCCGCCAATCTCCTTTGGATCCTGCTTGAGTTTCTCCGGCAGGGAGGCCATAAGCTCCGGGGTAAGTCGAACGCCGATTCTGCCTGACTCGAGCTTTCCCACCCGCGTATACAATTGCTCTAACTGTTCGCTCAAACTCGTGCCGCGCGCCGCAACTGCCTCCGCTGCGAGCAAACACGCAAGGATGCCATCTTTCTCCGGATAGTGACCTTTGATCGAGAGACCGGCCGACTCTTCACCGCCGATGACAATCTTGTCTTCATTGATTAATTCTCCGATGTATTTGAAGCCTACTGGAGTTTCAAACAACGGCAGGCCGCGAGCTTCCGCTACACGGTCCACCAGATGGGAGGTTGCAACTGACCGAGCGGCGCCGCCGCTCCATTTCCTTGACTCCACTAAATAATCGAAGAGAAGTGCAATTAATTGATTGGGGGTGATGAACGAACCATTTGAATCGATAACTCCAAAACGATCAGCATCGCCATCAGTGGCCAGACCCAGGGCGCAACCTTTTGCCAGGACTAGCTCGCGCAACTCTGTCAGGTGACTTGCTTCCGGTTCAGGAGAACGTCCGCCAAACAGGACGTCGCGCCAGTCATGAATCGTTTCAACATCGAGGCCATGCGTTCGCAGTATCTCGTCAAGGTACCCGCGGCCTGTTCCCCATAGTGGGTCATATGCATAACGGCCACCCGCGCGGGCGATGATGTCGAAATTGATCTTCGTGGCGAGATCGGCGAGATAGTCGGGACGTGCCGCGAATGTTTCAAGCTCGCCGTTAACGGTGTCAACAGACGCACGGGCGGCTGATGGCAGCGTGTTGATTAGCATTTCGACGTTGCGGGTGATCTCCGGCAAAGCTGGAGCACCGTCGCTCGTTGAGAGCTTCATTCCGTTGTATTGAGGCGGATTGTGTGAAGCCGTAAAGTTAATTCCGCAGATGGCCTGTTTCGTGCGGATTAGATGCGACATCGCCGGTGTCGGGACGGGTGCGTCACAAAGAAGGGCACGAAAGGCGTTGGCCGAAATGACGTTGGCACACTCGGCAGCGAACTCTTCACCAAGAAAACGAGTGTCGTATCCGACTATCATCAGATTTCCCGCCGAGGTCTTGGAACCAAAGTGAGTGCATATGGCACTCGTCACTGATCGAACACCAGCAAACGTGAATTCATCGGCTATCACTGCGCGCCAGCCAGAGGTTCCGAATCGAAAAGCCATAAGAATTTTAAGAAGCTGCTTAACACCGGAGCCACAAGATAGCTGGCTCTTTGCTGGGGAGAAACCCCACAGGCTGTGCTTTTTTCAAGGGCAATCCGTTGCCACTCAACACTTTAGGGCAAGTGGGCCGGAATGTAGCACCGGTGCTTAAGGGTGTAAAGCAATTTCTTTGCAATGTTTTCGACACGTAAGTTCAACGTTTACTTGAAGTAAACCCAGCTTAATGGACCAAAAGGGCGAACACGCGGCGAACACAAATACAGTGGTTTTTGTGGAAGTTCGGCGACGTTGAAAGGTGTTGACACCAAATTGTTGGAGGCTTAGACTCATGCCGAACTCACGGGACTGAAGTCCCAGCCCCGAAAGGCCAATCATGGCCACCCCATCTTGCCTCTCTCTCAAATAGACTAGTCGCCCTGATGTAGCGGCGCTATTTTCCGTCAAAAATCCGTCGGAGAGGCCATATGCCCGAGACACTGCATTCACCCCCGGAAACAGCGGTCATCTGTTCACAGTCTAATTCTTTGCCTATCGGCGCCATCATTAAGGCGCTCTGCCGAGCCGCGAACTCCGGGCCAGAGTTGCTATACGAGGTGATGCTGAAGTTGAGCCTGGTAGTAGAGGCGACGGCTCCAATGTACGGCCTATCCATCTGGAGCTTGGAAACCGGTCAACGACCAAGATTGAATTGGGCTGAAGGTTTACAAGAGCCGGAGCTGGCGATAGGTGAGGAGATGGTCAAGGAAACGTTGGCCGGGTTAGAGACCGCATGGCCCAGCGTAACGGCCGGGGATACTTCCGTCTGCCTGGTGCTGGCTTCTTCTAAACTAGGACGTGAAGGCGCCGCTCTTTACGGGCAATGCGTTCGACCGCTATCGGAGCAGCAAGCGAAGGACCTTGGAGCCATCATGGACGTGACGAGATTGGCCCACTCTCACGTGTCAGTCGGTAGGGCGCTTGTTCCCAAGGTAACTGAAAGCAAAGTGAACGCGACGCTGCCGGGGATGATTTTTGCGAGCCGCGCAATGAATGAAGTCGCTCGACTAGTTGGGCGTGTCAAAGATTCTGGCTCTACAGTTCTAATAGCGGGCGAATCGGGCACGGGTAAGGAACTGGTTGCACATGCGATTCACCGTCTAAGCAAGCGTAGTGAAAAGCCGTTTGTTCCGTTCAACTGTTCCGCCGCACCACCGGACTTAATTGAAAGCATGCTCTTCGGCCACAGGAAGGGAAGCTTCACTGGGGCGCTGCGCGACAACGAAGGTCTGATTCGCGCTGCAGAAAACGGCACGCTATTTTTGGATGAAATCGGAGATCTACCCCTGAGTTTGCAGCCGAAGCTACTGCGATTCTTGCAGGAGAGCGAGATACACACGCTAGGTGAGAGCGGACCGCGAAAGGTCGACATCCGGGTGATAGCGGCAACACACAAGGACCTTGAACAACTCGTACGCGAGAAACTATTTCGTGAGGACCTCTACTACCGCATCGCCACCCTGGTCGTGAAAGTTCCACCCCTGCGCGAGCGACCTGAAGATGTCTCTGCACTTATCTCCCATTACCTCTCTCACTATGCACGCCGTAACGATCGCGCGATTGCCGGCATTACCTGGGACGCCATTCGAATACTCGAAAACTATTCCTGGCCAGGGAATGTGCGTGAACTCGCTGCCGAGATGGAGCGCCTGGTCCTGTATGCAGACGAGTTCGGCTACATCGCCCCGGAACACATAAGCGCGCACGTCCGTCCGTCGAGTCTTCAAAGTACAAAGAACGGGAATCGCTCGGGAGAGAATCTCGAGGTGATGCTGGAGGATTACGAAAGGCGCGTTATTACTGAGACTTTGAAGCGGAACGACTGCAACGTCGCGCGCACCAGCGAGGCGCTGGGCTTGGGCTCACGGCAGACGTTGTATAAGAAACTCAAACGATTGGCGATCGACATCGGAGATTTTCTCCAGGAGGACACTGAGCCGGGCTTACAGTTTCGAGCCGAAGGCAACTGACCCTCCCAGACTGGTCTGGTTTACAACAGCACTCGAGAGCGATCTCGAGTGCTGTTCTTTTTTTGCGAAGAAAAAAATGTCGCTTCGCGGGATACAAACATCACCTTGCGATGACAACCGTGGGCGACAACGACAACTATCAGTAAAAGTCGCCTGACAGCTGCCTGCCATCCCATCGCTTGGCGACAAAGGCCGATAGCCTTGTTAACTCGCGGCGACAAGCAGCCGAGTCAATAAGTATCGCATACGCGAAATACCAACGGGTTCCTCAAATTCCCGTCGTGGCACGAGTGTTGTAAAGCATGGGTCATCGCGACGTAAGTCATCGCGATCACTGTCCGTAAGACGAAACCTGGAATCTCATGAAGCCTGTAACCACCAAAGAGTATGTATCGCTTGTAGTGATCGTAATTGTCGCACCGCTGTTTGCGCTGGCGCTCGTGGCCGGCGTACGCGCCACGGTTGCGGCGGGAAACGAACTTCTACTTTTGGCACTAACTCTATGTGGCGCTGTCGTGAGTGGAATCAATGGCTTTGGCCGCCGCACGGCCCGAGTTACTTCCAATCGCACAGAAAGCCGCAGAGGGCCACATTCAAACGTGGCCCTTAGCTCATGAGTCTTCCGGGGGCATATTCGCCGGCTTTCTTTCGACCGAGGGCGGAAGCGGGCGCGATACAAGGCAATAACCAAACTTAAAGGAGCAAACACAATGATTAAGAATTTCTTTCGCGATGAAACCGGTCTTGAACTGTCGGAATACGCTGTTGCCGCAGCGTTGGTCGCGATGGCCGTGGTCGTCGCTTTCAGCGCCCTGGGCACCGCCATCGACGGCAAGATTACGGATCTTGGTACGACCATCACAGATGGCGCGCCCCCAGCAGCTCCGTAAGCACCAGTCGCACAAAGGGCCAAAGCGCGCTTTAGCGATTTTCGTCGTGTAAAGCGCGCCTTGGTTCAAAACCAGCCACAGTCAGTAAAACCCATCAACGTAGCGTGAAAGATCCGGGGACATAGACGCAATGATTAGGAAATTTCTAACTGACGAAATGGGCTTAGAGCTTTCCGAATATGCTGTCGCAGCGGCGCTGGTGGCAATAACGGTAGTTGTCGCGTTCCAGTCGCTTGGCGACGCAATCGGGACCAGGCTTGAAACGCTCGTGGATCGGGTCAACGGGTAGCAGCGGCAAAATCATTACATTTGTTACGAACAAAACCGCCGATTAACAAAGAGATGTCAGAAACACTAGTAAGCATAACTCTCCTAATTCCTTTGGCGCTTGTCATTGCTTATTACGATGTCCGCTATCGTCGTATTCCAAATCCATTTGTATTGGCAACGTTTGCCAGCGGCGTGGCGATGCACTCCATATCTGGGGGGTTGGGCGGACTTTATTCGAGCCTCGCAGGCTGCGCCCTCGCTTTTGTCTTGATGTTCATGTTGCACATTTTCGGAGCAATGGGTGCGGGAGACGTCAAGCTCTTCGCTGCCATTGGAGCAGTTACCGGAGTGGGGCTCGTGCTGCCAACATTTCTTGTCGTAATTCTGACCGGCGGAGTACTCGCCGTAGTTTCAATGATTCGGGCCGGTGTGGTGATGACTACGATGCACCGAGTTCTCCAAATCCTGGTGGGCTTATTGCCGGGATGGCAGATGCCCAAATTCGCTGTCCCGACCGATCGCAGCCACACAATTCCTTACGGCGTAGCGATCACCATCGGCAGCATCATTTCAACAACAATTTTCCGCGCTTAAAGCGCGGGCTTCGATCGGTTCAACCTGGTCACACGGAGAATTAACTATGCGCAACAAACGCTTTTTCATCGTCTTAGTTGGAGCACTTCTTTTCGGACTGCTGGCTGCATTCTCTGTTAGCCGTTACCTATCGAGTGCCCAGGCTTACACAAAGAATCTTACGCGCGTGGCTGTTGCGAAGGTCGCGATTCCAGTGGGCAGCAGGATCATCCCTGAACAGCTAATGGTGGTCCAGTTCCCGAAAGAGTCGACTCCGGATGGGACTTTTGAATCTCCAGAAAAACTTACAGGACGCGTTGCGATCACAAACATCGCTCCGCGCGAACCGATAACCGAGTCGCGACTCGCGCCAGTAGGAACTGCGGCCGGACTTTCCGCAGTCATTCCGGAAGGCTACCGGGCTATGACGGTCAAGGTCGATGACGTGGTTGGTATTTCTGGTTTCATCATGCCCGGCACACTCGTCGACGTCGTCGTGGTTATCGATCCTGAAGAACGGGCAGGAATGCAGGATCCGATCTCGAAGATTGTCTTGCAGAACATCAAGGTGCTGGCGAATGGTCAAAACATAGACCAGCCGGAGAATCAACGAGACGCAAACAGTGTCAAGGCTGTGACTTTGTTAGTCACTCCCGAACAGGCGGAGAAGCTCGCGCTGGCCGCCAGCGAGGGCAAGCTGCAGCTCGTGATGCGAAATTCGATCGACCAGGGCGACGAACAAACCACAGGAATGGATAAGAGAAAACTTCTCGGTGGAGATCGCGCCGTTCCGGCACCGGATCCTGGTTCGCTCAAGAGCGAGCAACCGAATGCGGGCCAAAAACCAGTAAGCCGGCGCCCTCGCACTGAGCCTAAACCGGTCGCGCAAGCTTTACCCGCAGCACCACCGCGCGCCTCAGTGGAGATGATCGAAGGCGCCAAAAAGCGAAGTGTAGATTTCCCGCAATGAGCTTTAGATCCTCGTGCGGACGTCCAAACCAATTCATTTGATTAGCAAAAGGAGCTAAGGATCATGCGTAGCTATTCCCCTATCACACGCCGAGTAAGCCTAACAGTGGCGTCATTGATGATGGTTCTTATTCACTCTGTCGGGCAGGCTCAGGAAACTTCCTACAAAGCCTCTTTCGATCAGAATAAGGAATCGGTGGCCGTTAACGTATTGGTGGGCCAGTCGCGAGTGATCAACTTCGATAAGCCAGTCGGCAGGTTCTCGGTGTCGAATCCGGAAATAGCCGAAGCCGTCTTAGTTACTCCCGATCAGGTCCTGGTAAATGGCAAAGCCTTTGGGCAGGTGAATTTCATCGCCTGGGAACAATCAGGCCGCGCATACCTGGTGTTCGATGTTTACGTTAGGGCCAACCTTTCGCTCATCGATTCGCAGATCCGCGCTTTGTTTCCGAAGGATGACATTCGTCTCAGCCAGGCGAATGGCTCGGTCGTTATATCGGGTAGCGTAACGGATCCGAAGACTGCCGCACAGGTGGACAGCGTGGTCCAGGCAGCGGGCTTCAAGACAGTCAACATGCTCGCGTCGCCAGTTAAGAATGTTGCTCAAGTGCAACTACAGGTGCGCGTAGCTGAAGTAAACCGCACCAAGCTACGCGACTACGGCACGTCCTTCAGCAGCCTACCGCCAGGTGGGACAGTGGGATACGTCAATAGCGGCGGCGGACCAAGCCAATTGACAGGAGCGAGCACGAGCCCAGTTTCCGCCGTGCTTGATAGCCTGATTTCACCCGCGCTGAATCTCTTCATTTTCAATCGGCAGACGAACACTTCTGCAATGCTGCGCGCGATGCGAACTCAGGGCGCCTTTCGCGAGTTGGCTGAACCGAACTTGATCGCTATGGATGGTCAGCAGGCAAGCTTTCTCGCCGGCGGCGAGTTTCCGGTGCCAATCGTGCAGAGCGGGGGCTCAAGCGGCAGTGTGGCAATGAGCGTAGAGTTTAAAGAATACGGCGTGCGATTGAACTTCAAGCCTACGATCATCGACGAAGATCACATTCGTCTCGAACTTGAACCCGAGGTTTCCACAATCGATTTCGCGAACGGCGTGAAGTTTAACGGATTCATAATTCCGGGTTTGAAGACTCGTCGCGCCAAAACCGGCATTGAGCTGCGCGATGGCCAATCCTTCGCTTTGGCTGGTCTGCTCGATAATTCCGAAACCAAGACGCTGTCCCGGATTCCAGTCATCAGTGACATTCCTGTGCTTGGCGCACTCTTCAAATCGAAATCTTTCCAGAAGAGTGAGACGGAACTGATGTTCATCGTTACAGCAGTTCTGGTTAAACCGGTGAACCGGGATGACCTGCCTCCAATGCGCGGCATCGATGGTTTGAAGAATGGCTCGCCGCTGGGTCTCGAAACGAAAGGCGAGGAGATCAATGGTAGAACCGGCTTCTCCGTGACCGGGCAGAATGCGGACGACAAACCCGCAGTTACTCCCAAACCGGCTGAACCAATCAAGGCTTCTGAACCAAAAACCAAGCCGACGACGACTACTGACGCTGAGTCTTCCAGGGTCTTGTCAACGGAAACACCACGCAACATCAATAAGCCTTTGCCTCATGCTCGGGCGATACCGGCGGAAGCCATATTTGCCGGCGCCCTTTCCTCGATAAGTCGGATGTAGAGCTTCGATTTGCGGAGGAGAAGCCATGAACGAGCTGAGAGACAGAGTCAAACGTGACCGCCGCGGTGAACGGGGTTCAATCCTGGCGATCTCGGCGCTTGGAATGCTGGCAGTTCTCCTCGCGGTGGGATTGGGCGTGGACATTAGCCGGCTTTATTTGGCGAAGGCTGAATTGCAAAACGCGGCAGACGCGGCGGCGCTTGCGGGAGCCTCTGCAATAAATTCTCTCCCAAATGGGATTACAGCCGCTGTTGATCGAGCAACGAATCGCGACTCAAACAGTTTCGTAAATAACTACGAGTTCAACCACAAGACAGTCGATATCGTCCCCTTGCAGGTGACCTTTGCTGCAACCCTGGATGGTCCATACATCAGCGAGGCGCTCGCCAGCAGTGCAGCAGTAGCGCCGACGATACGGTTTGTAAAAGTCAGTACCCAGCCCGAACCAATCCAGATGTCATTTGCCGCGATGGTGTTGGGCGACGCCGTCGATCTGTCAGCCGAGGCCATAGCAGGCGCGTCCATTGCGCCGAATGTATTCTGCAACTGGATCCCGTTGACGCTGATTAGTGCAGACGACGCCAGCACTTTTGTTCAAGGTCAAACCTACACCATTCGTTCGGCTCCGGCGGAAGGTCCTTCAGCGGGTAATTATCAGATTCTGGCCGTCGACGGTCGAGGAGGAGAAGACGTTGAAAGTGGAACAGGCGGCGGAGTTCATTTGTGTAAGGGGCCGGGGGAAACATACGCAGTTGATACTAAGCCTGGCATAACGGCCGGCAAGGTGAGGAAAGGAATCAACGCGCGTTTTGGTGACTATCAGGGAAGCCAACTCGATCCTGCTAACTATCCACCTGACCTTAATGTGCAAGAAGACATTAACTACGACCAGTACTCCCTAACTCCCCATAACGATCGGCGGATGGTGATTATTCCGATCGTGAAAATAAGTGAATTCGATCAAGGCAGAAACGAAGTCAAGTTTTATCGCTTTGGACTGTTCTTTCTCCAAACGAAAGTCGATGGCGGTAATGGTGGCGCCTTCAAGGCGGAATTTCGGAATACAACCACGGTGATGGGTGGCTTGGGGTACGACCCGGATGGCGGCATGGCCAGTCCAGAACTCGCAACACCAGTTCTGTATAAATGAGGTCTCCATGAAAAGATGGAAAGCGATAACTCAAAAGTTAAGGTTGCTCGGCCGTCAAGAGGCTGGTCTGCAATTGGCGGAGGTTGCCATTGCGCTTCCCATTCTGTTGGTCTTGTTCGCCGCGGTCGCGGAGTTCGGACGCTTTTTCTACACGGATCTGACGCTCGGGAAAGCCACACGGGCGGGCGCGCGTTACCTCAGCACCAAACAACTTACCGTTGACGAGATTAACAACGCGAAGAGCCTGATGATTTGCGGTGACCCGGCAGTCAATAGCGTCTGTGATAACCCGGTCGTGACAGGCCTGACGCCGGCCATGGTCAAGGTCACTCCAACTAGCGGCATTCCCACTAACATCACCGTAGAAATTGAGAATTATCAGTTTGAACCAATCTTCGATCTCGGCGCACTGGCGCACAACGACTTGTCGCTAAGAGTAAACATTACGCCAGCTACGACGATGAAGTACCTCTTGAACTAAGGACTCTGGAATGATTCGCAGAATAGCCAACACGAACCAGCGCGGCACGGCACTCGTAGAGTTTGCCATTGGCGCCACTGTGTTTTTGACGGCGATGTTTGCGATCCTCGAGTTTGGGCGCGCTCTCTGGACACATAACGCCCTCGCTGATGCCGCCCGACGTGGTGCGCGATACGCTGCGATCTACGGTTCCGATGATGCAGCCATCAAGAACGTCGTTATCTATGGAGATGCTGCAGGTGGTACTAAACCAGTAGTCCCGGATCTCGATGTGGATAACGTGCAGGTCGAATACAGCACCGACCCGCCTTTCGGTCTGGCTATGGGAACAGCGACGGTAAGCATCGTCAACTACGATTTCGCGTTTGTCATCCCTATTGTCGGAACGTCCATACGAATGCCGAGTTATCGCACTACGTTGTCGGCTGAAAACGCTGGAGCGCCTGTCCCGGGAGGGTCCACCCTACCACCGCCACCTCCCACACCATCTGGAACGCCGACGCCGACGCCCACACCAACGCCGACACCACTACCGACATGTAGTAAAGGCCAGGACATCGGCAATCCTGCGGTTTGTACATGTAACACGAAGGTAATCGGCGACCCGCCGAAGTGCCAGTAGCAGCCAGTGGGCTCAACTGACGCCCTACTAAATTGATTAGCGAGCAAATGATGAAACAACCACTTACCGTCGTCGTGCTAAGTACAGGCCTTGATAACTTCAAGGAAATCCGTTCTGCATTGTCAGCGGATAGCCGCGTTCAGTTGCTGGCCGGCGGAAATGATATTGAGCAAGTCTACGAAGAGATCATTCGTCTCAAGCCGATGGCTGCGATGATCGGCATCGGTGCTAACGCCGAGCAGGCATTCAAGCTGATTCAGAGATTGGCAGCGGAGTGTCCAAAGATCGCGCTCATTTCGGTTGCGAATAATGCTTCGCCGGATTTGTTGTTACAGAGTCTGCGCGCCGGCGCCCGTGAATTTCTGCAGCTTCCCATTAGCGCCCAAGATTTGAAAACAGTGCTCGATCGCGTCGCTGAATTCTGCGCCAGCCACGTGGAGATGCCGAAGAAGAAAGGCCGGATGATTGCGGTCTTCTCAAGCAAAGGCGGATGTGGGACTTCTTTTGTCGCAACTAATCTTGCCGCGTCGACCAATGCCAGGACCGCGCTTGTTGATCTGAATCTTCAAGCGGGTGACCTGCCACTGTTCCTGGGTCTCGATCCGAAATACTCATTTGCCGACATGGCCGAGAACCGCGCACGCCTGGACGACTCGTTGATTACGAGTTTCATGACTCCTTACTCCTCGACGCTGTCATTGCTTGCGGCCCCGAAAGAAGCCGATTCGGCCGACGAGATCGAGCCGGAACATGTCTTCGAGGTACTTCAAAGGCTGAGAGAATCCTGCGACTACCTGGTTCTCGATCCACAACACACTTTCGACTCTATAACGCTGGCCGCTCTCGATCAGGCCGATGAGATAGTGCTGGTCTTAACGCTCGACATTCCTGCTATCCGCAGCACGCAACGCGCGCTGGAGATCTTTGACCGGCTGGGTTACCCCCGTAAGAAGATTCGCATTGTTGTGAACCGTTGGAGCAAACAGATCGACCTCGATCTACGTCAGGTAGAGAAATTTTTGGGCGAACCTGTTATCGGCTTTATTCCGAGCGATTATCAGACAGCCGTCACATCGATAAATTTGGGCCAGCCACTGGTTCTTTCCGAGCCTAATTCCAAAATTGCAATTGAGATCAAGCGGATAGCCAGCACGCTGACCTCAGGCGCCGTTCACGTTGAGGAGGAAGCCGTTCCACGTCGCAAGTTGTGGAACTCAATCTTCAAGCGTGAGGCCACTCCGAATCAGTTCGAGCTTCAAGCCGAACGGCTGTAACAGACTTTGGATATCTTAAGTTCACGATAGAAACAGAAGCGACGAGTAACAACCATGGCACTAAGAGAGAGACTCATCAAAGAAACAATGGGCATACCCGGATCCGGCAACGGCAACGGGATCGGGTCAGACAACAATGGGCAGCAATCGTTCCAGGAAATGAAGTCGCGGCTCCATCGAGCGCTCATCAACCGGATGGATCTGACTAAGCTCGGGACGCTTTCTCCTGAACAGGTGCACGCCGAGGTCTCACGACTCGCCGAGAATGTACTGGCTCAGGAGTCGTTGCCTTTATCGTCTGCCGAACGCGAGCGCCTCGTTAACGATGTGCAGCATGAGCTGTTCGGTCTTGGTCCTCTTGAACCATTGCTGGCCGACGGCACAATCTCAGACATCCTGGTTAATTCACACAGCACGATTTACGTAGAGCGTCGAGGCAAACTCGAGGCGACAAATGTCACCTTCAAAGACGACGAACACCTGATGCGTGTGATTGAGCGAATCGTATCGTCGGTTGGGCGGAGAATCGATGAATCGTCACCCATGGTTGACGCCCGGCTGCGCGACGGCTCGAGAGTCAATGCCATCATCCCGCCGCTTTCCATTGATGGGCCAGTGCTTTCAATCCGTCGCTTTGGCACAGAGCCTTTGCGGATGAATGCGCTGATTGAAAACAATGCCCTAACCAAAGACATCGCCGACATGCTGCAGATGTGTGTAGGCGCTCGTCTGAATGTGCTGATATCAGGTGGAACGGGCGCCGGCAAAACCACCCTGCTCAATGCGCT
>JALZOO010000520.1 GCA_030913905.1 Acidobacteriota bacterium | reverse complement strand
TTTCTCATAAACTTGCCGTAGCACTCGCGCGCCATTTCAACAAGAAAGACTCCGCGGAGGCGACTGTCGAAGATCTGCTCGGCTATCTGCCTATGCGTTACGAGGATCGGTCGCATCCTGCGCTCATTCGCGATCTCACAGAAGGTAAGGAAGCTTCGCTGGAACTGGAGGTCAAAGTTGCCGGCGGCTATCAGGTAAGAAGTAAACGTTCCTACGGACGCTCGCGGTTGTTTATCTTTGAGGTAAGCGCGACGGATCCGGATAGAACCGGTCGGCCCGTTGTTGTGTGGTGGTTTGTTTCTGGAACTCACGCTTACGATATCGTCACTTATTACCAGAAGCGCTTCACTCAAGGGGCCCGCTTTATAACGTTTGGCAAGTGGGAGTGGGACAAACGTCGCGCGACTTTTTCACTGCAGCTGCACAAGCCCGCGGATGAGCTGGAGATGTTGCCATCATCGAAAGCAAAGGAAGATGCGACCTCGCGAAAACAGGACGACAATATCGCGGAAGAAAACGAAGTCGATGAGGGGGACACCGGCGATCCAGCGTTAGCCGTAATTCACAGCGGCCGGCGCGTTCCCATTTACCGAAAACTCGGTGAATTTAGCTCGAAGCGCATCAGGGAGCTCATGCATGGCGTGCTTGAAAAGCTGCCGGACTCCGCAATTCCCGAGACTCTTCCTGCTGATCTTCGCCTTCGGCACAAGTTGATAGAACGTTCCCGAGCTTTCCGTCACATCCATTTTCCTGATGAGACTACTTCACTCGCGCTGTATGAACAGGCGCGAAGTCCGGCGCACCTGCGACTCATTTTCGAGGATTTCTTTTGGGTGGCCCTGGGGATAAATCTCAAGCGCGGCAAACGCATGAAAGAATCCAAAGGCGCGTCGATGAAGATCGATAAAGCCACCAAGTTAAGAATAGGCACCGTGATGCCATTCAAGCTGACGGAAGCGCAGCGCCGCGTCGTGAAGGACATCTTTCGCGATTTACAGTCGGAAGCACCGATGAATCGTCTGCTACAGGGCGACGTGGGCAGCGGCAAAACCATTGTCGCGGTTGTCGCCATGCTGGCTGCGATGGAGAGCGGTTATCAAACTGCGTTGATGGCGCCGACAGAAATTCTTGCCGAACAACATGCCCGCAACATCAAGAAATTACTCGCCAAAACGCCGTATCGTGTCGAATTGCTAACCGGTTCCCTGCGTGCCGCGGACAAACGAAAACTTCAGGCTGAGCTGGCGGCAGGCGAAATTCATGCAGTCATCGGCACCCACGCGTTGATTCAGGAGTCTGTGACTTTTAAGAACCTGGCGCTCGCGGTTGTTGACGAGCAACATCGCTTCGGTGTGATGCAGCGCGCCGAACTGCGCGCCCGCGGTTTCAATCCCGACGTGCTGGTGATGACGGCCACACCGATTCCACGTTCGTTGACGATGACGATATATGGCGATCTTGATGTTTCAGTCATTGATGAAATGCCGCCCGGTCGGACGCCAATTGAAACGAAAGTCTTCGGTGAAGAGCAACGCATTGAGGTGAAGCAACTGATTTCGCGCGAAGTGCGCGCCGGCCGGCAGGTCTATGTCGTGTATCCGCTGGTGGAAGAGTCGGAGAAGATGGATCTGAAAGACGCCACACAGCGGTTCGAATACCTGCGCGACAAAGTGTTTCCAAAGTTTTCCGTGGGACTGGTACACGGCAAGATGAAATCGGCGGAGAAAGATGAAGTAATGCGACGATTTGTAGCCGGCGAAATTAACATCCTCGTCTCAACGACCGTGATTGAAGTGGGTGTTGACGTTCCCAACGCGTCGGTGATGATTGTGGAGCATGCTGAACGATTTGGCCTCTCGCAGCTTCATCAACTGCGCGGCCGCGTGGGCCGAGGCGCAGAGAAGAGCTATTGCGTACTCCTAAGCACGGACAAGAAAACCAGCGTCGCCAAGGAACGGTTGGGCATCATGTCACACACCAACGACGGTTTTGTGATAGCCGAGAAAGATCTCGAGCTTCGCGGTCCAGGCGAATTGCTGGGGACAAAGCAATCGGGCATGCCGGAGTTTCGCGTTGGCAATATTGTCCGTGATCAGCGTCTGCTCGAAGCGGCGCGTAA
The DNA here is from genome assembly GCA_030913905.1 of Acidobacteriota bacterium. Lineage (GTDB taxonomy): Bacteria > Acidobacteriota > Blastocatellia > Pyrinomonadales > Pyrinomonadaceae > PSRF01. The sequence continues at coordinate 2,263 of JALZOO010000520.1, read as the reverse complement.
GGAAGCGGAGTTTTATCTCAACAAGACTGAGAAGTATCCAGAAACCGCGGCGATGATTAAGCGCGTCAGATCAGACCCCAGGTTTGGGCTGGCAGCCGTTGGATAACCTAGCTTATCCGCAGAAAGACGGTTATCCGCAGATTACGCAGCTTACACAGATCTAAAACAAAAACGAGATACCAACCGCGGCGGCCATGACTGGTTCTTGCCTGTGCTGAATCTGTGTAATCTGCAGACGTCTCTTTAAGAGGGTTAACGAAGCTTGCGCGTAATTGCTGGAAAATATCGTGGCCGCAACTTGAAGAGTTCGCCATCACTGCAAGTGCGGCCGACATCTGACCGTCTTCGCGAGACCCTCTTCAATGTGATAGCGCCGCGAATTGATGGCGCGCGCTTCCTCGATCTTTGCTCCGGCTCTGGCGCTGTGGGCATTGAAGCACTCTCGCGGGGCGCTGTGCATTCCACGTTCGTCGACCAATCGCGGAAGATGTGCGGCCTGATCGAAGCTAATCTTGACCTGTGCAAAATTCCTGAAGAAGAAACTGAAGTCGTACAAGCAGACGCCACCGATTTTCTTCGTCGCCGGCTGAAACAACAAAGTCCACAGTGGGACATCATCTTTTTCGATCCACCTTACGCGACCGATTACCTTCCGTCTCTCGATATCTTCGGTGCGCAGGCGCGCAGTCTGCTAACCGAGAATGGCATCTTGATTGTAGAGCACCATCACAAAAATGAGTTAAAAGATCAGCTAGGGGGTATACTCCGCAGCCGAATACTGAAGCAGGGTGATTCCGCGCTCAGCTTTTACTCGCCAGAATAATCCTGCCGCCACAATCCCGAAGTCTAAGAGGAGCGATCATGAAGACAGCCATATCGCGTCGTGGATTTGCAAAGATCCTGGGTACCAGCGCTGCTTATGCAGCACTTAGGCCGTCAGTTTCTATGGCGACGCCCGTGCTGCATCTCATCGGCGGTACATCTGAAGCAGCCAGGGTCGTGCGTCTTAGTTCGAACGAGAATCCTTATGGTCCGTCGCCAATGGCTGTTAAGGCAATGACTGAGGCGTTCAGCCTGGCCTGGCGCTACCCCGACGAGCATGAACAGACATTGATTGACGCTCTGGCAAAGCTGCATAAAGTCTCGCCCGAAGAGATTCTTCTCGGCAACGGCTCCGGCGAGATCTTAAAAGTTGCGGCCGCCGCATTCACGGGAGAGTTACGAAAGGTCGTGGTTGCGAATCCAACCTTCGAAGCGATCGGCGCCCATGCTCGCACCGCAAAGGCAGAGATGTTCAGCACGGATCTAACGAGAGATTACGCACACGATCTCGCAAGGATGTTGACCGTAAAAAACGCCGGGTTGATTTACATCTGCAATCCGAACAATCCAACCGCCAGCATTACACCAAAAAACGACATCCGCGCCTTCCTCGCTAAGGTTCCAACTGAGACTATTGTGCTCATTGACGAGGCTTATCATCATTACGTCGAATCAAATGATTACGAGAGTGTAATCCCCCTGGTGCAAGGGTATTCGAATCTCGTAGTCGCGCGGACGTTCTCGAAAATCTATGGCATGGCAGGTCTGCGTTGCGGCTATTGCGTCGCAAGGCCAAAACTAATTCAGCGGATGCGAGCCCAACAAACGTGGGACAGCACAAACATCATGGCGCTAGTGGCGGCATCGGCCAGCCTGCAAGACGTGGAACAAGTTGAACAAAGCCGGCGACGCAACAGCGAAATTAAGAAACAGTTCTATTCCGAACTGGATAAGCTGGGTTTCAAGTATATTCCGTCGCACGCAAACTTTCTGATGGTTGATCTTCGGCGCGAAGTAAGACCAGTCATCGGCGCCATGCGCGAGCGCAATGTGCAGGTGGGCCGCGTCTTCCCCGCCCTGCCAAACTTTATGCGTGTTACGATTGGCACTAAGCAGCAGATGGAAACATTTCTAAAAACCTTTCGCCAGGTGATGGGCTGATATCTCCGCTTCGCGACCTTACGGTCATTGCGATTTCCCAATACCAAATTCAGCTACTGAGCAGTTTCCGTCTCAAACTGAACCATTACCCAAATTCAGGCGAAGTCGCCGCCTCGGAAGAACATTGCTAGAATCCATTCATGCTTGTTCTGGGAATCGAAACCTCGTGCGATGAAACCGCCGCTGCAATTGTGCGCGACGGCCACGAAATCGTTTCATCCGTAATCGCCTCGCAGGTGAAAACGCACGAACGCTTTGGCGGCGTGGTTCCGGAACTCGC
>JALZOO010000246.1 GCA_030913905.1 Acidobacteriota bacterium | reverse complement strand
CATTCCGGCTGCGTGCCGCACTGAAGGCGAACTGGCGAAGGACATCGCCACCCGTTATCTGCCGATGATGAGAAATCCGCAGGTGGATGTCTTCATCAAGGAATACCAATCGCGGCCCGTCGCGGTTATTGGGGCCGTAAACACGCCCGGACGATTTCAACTGCAGCGACGAATCCGCTTGCTTGATTTGCTTTCTTTCGCAGGGGGTCCGGCCGAACGGGCCGGCGGAAACATTCAAGTCGTTCACAGCTCGGCCTACCCCTCCTGCGACCCGGCGACGGCGCGTAGAACTCCCGGCGCGCTCGATCTCGATGTTTTCAAATTGCGTGACACGTTGGCAGGAAGCGCTCGATCAAATCCATACGTTCGACCCGGCGACGTGATCACCGTTCTTGAGTTTGAGCAAATCTACGTTATCGGCAATGTGATTAGGCCTTCAGGTTTTCCGCTCAAAGAGAAGATTACGCTCTCGCAAGCTATTGCCATGGCCGGAGGGACACTACCTGACTCGCAAATGGATCGAGTGCACCTTCTGCGACAAAAAGCGGATGGAACGAAACAGGAATTTATCGTGGACCTGAAAGCGATTAACAAACGACGCGCACCGGACGTGGTGCTGCAGCCAAACGATATTGTGGAAGTGCCGACGGCAAGTGGCAGGCGGTTCCTGCGAAATATTCTGGAAGGCGTGGTTCCTTCAATCGCGCGGTCCCCGATTCGGGTTATTCGCTAACAGAACAAAACCTGACAGCCCCGAGACAGGTATCACTTTATGAAGCAAAAGCAAGATACGCGAAACAATTCATTGGTCGAACGAAAATCTTTACAGGTTACGGAAGCTACGTCTGTTGATTACCCGCAGCGAGTTAATGGGTTTCACGCGACCTCCGATGACAAAGCTCACCTGCAGGAGTTTCTCTTTGCGCTCCGCAAGTACTGGCTCTTGATTGCCGGTGTGACAATTTTAATTACGGCGCTGGTCGGTGTTTACATGGCGAGGCAGCCTAACGTCTACGAAGCCGCGGTTCGAGTTCAAGTAGACCTGGAAAACAGCAGCCCCACGCTGGGAACAACAAAGGGCGGCACATACGTCGTTAATCCGGTTAATGACCCAGCCTATTTCAACACTCAGCTTCAAATCCTGACGAGTCCGCGACTGTTAAGGCGCGTAGTTAAGGACCTCGACCTTGAGCACGACCCCGGGTTTCGCCTGCAGCCAAACGCTGCTCCGTCGAGATTGCAACAGCTCTTCGGACAAACTGCGAGCGCCGGCACTTCAAGTGTCGATCTAGTTGCAGCGGACGCCGACGATGATGCCGAGCTATCGCGCGAAGATCTCGCTGAAGCTACCCGCCTCGCACCTTACGTTGAGGCACTCAAAGTCGGACTAAAGGCTGAACCCGTTAAAGAAGCTCGTCTGCCCATCAAAGAAACTCGTCTGATCGACTTGACCTACAGTTATTCAGATCCGCAGCTCGCGGCAAAAATCGTCAACAAGGTTGCGCATGTTTTCGTTGTTTCAAATCTGGAAAGGAAGACATCAAGCAACCAGAGCACCGGCAATATCCTGCAACAGCGCATCGTTGACTTGCAGACGCAGATCAAGGAACAGGAAAACCAACTCCTCGAATACGCAAAGAACCATCAAATACTCTCGCTTGATGCGACTCAAAACACTGTGGTCGAAAGACTCACTAATCTGAACCGGCAACTGCTCGAAGCGGAAAACGAACGCAAAGTTGCAGAGGCGGCATACCAGGCAGCACTGGCGCCCGGAGCTGCTGACGCATTAGCGTCCGGCGGCGCCCGAGAGCCAAACGATACTGAAGCCCGGCTTTCGCAACTTCTGCAAAGGCGTTCACAGTTGATGGTTGACTTCACTGCCCAATGGCCGGAAGTGAAGGAGATTGATAACCAAATCGCGGCGCTCGAAAAACAGTTGAGGCAGATGCGCAGCCACGCCTCAACAGTCGTGATCACGAATTTGAGTACGCACTATCGCCAGGGTGTAGCGCGTGAACGCGCCTTGCGCGGCGCTTTCAACCAGCAGCGCGCCGAAACGCTCGCTCAGAATGAAGCTGCCGTGAACTATCGAATCCTGCAACAGGAGATCGAAACAAACCGTGGATTGCTGGATGGAATGCTTCAGCGAAGCAAGGAAAATGAGGCTGCCCTGGCCGCGATGCGGAACAACATCCACGTCAGTGACTATGCGGTCATTCCGACGGTTGCCGTTGGGCCAAAGCGCATGCTGTTTACGGGTGTCGCGTTTGCCCTGGCCCTGCTGTTGGGCATCGGCCTCGCAGTCATGTTCGGATATCTGGACGATTCGTTCCGTTCCACCGACGATCTGGAGAGAACTTTGAACCTGCGGGCGTTGGCCGCGATCCCTTCGACCAACGGCACATTGGTATCCACACCGCGTGCGTCCCTGAGTTCAAATGGAAACGGAAACTCGCAACAGGAATTGCTGCACGAGCCTGACGATCCACTTCCCTTTAGAGAAGCGTACCGCCAATTGCGTACCTCGATGCTGCTCTCAGCCAGACGCAGCGATTTCAAAACGCTGCTGGTAACTTCCAGTACGCCGGGCGAAGGTAGAAGCATGATGGCAGCCAACACTGCTCTAAGCCTCTCCCGCACCGGAGCCCTGGTGCTGGTTATCGATGCGGATTTGCGAAAGCCCAGCCAGCATAAGATTTTCGATTTGCAGAATGAACAGGGGCTGACGACGCTCTTGTCAGAAGGTTTCGATCAACAGGACCCGCTTCGCTATGTGCAACATTCTGAGCGTCGCATTGGAGTGCTGACGGCAGGGCCAGTCTACGACGATTCGGCAGAGCTGCTCGGCACAGATCAAATGCGCGAGATCGTCCAGTCGCTGAGAGGCATTTACGACTACGTGATCATCGACTCCCCACCGATCAGTTACTTCACCGACGCAGTTCTAATTTCATCGCTGGTCGACAGGGTGGTGTTGGTCGTCGATAGTTACAAGAGCTCGCGCGAGACTGTGAAGCGGTCAAATCAGTTGTTGCAGGACGCCGGAGCGCCTACGTTCGGACTCGTGCTGAGCAACGTCAAGGAACCTAGATACAACCTCAGGCGCTACACAACTCAAACGTATGCCGAGGCATAATCCTGCCGTCGGTGACCCATCCTAATTTCTCAGCACTAAAACTCGCCGGATTCGATCACATAACATATGTCTGAAATTTTCGAGCTCTCTTCGTTGACCAGGGCCGGAGCAAGCGAAGAGCGATCGGTAATTCTTCCCTTCCCTGTTGGCGAGGCAGGCGCGGCCGCCTCCGAACCGCGGTTCACCAAACCGCGCCACGCCGGTTCTGCGTCCCCGCTAATCAAAAAACTATGCGACGCGCTGAACGCACAGCAAATCTCCTATTGTCATTGGAAGAGCAACTGGAGGCTAACCCGTTGGCTGACTGGTGACGGCGATCTGGATCTTCTGGTTGAGAGGGCCGACGCACAACGCTTTGTCGCGATCATTCACAGTTTGGGTTTTAAGCAGGCCGAGCCTCCCAGCGATCGCAGCGTGCCGGGAATTCTTAACTTCTACGGCTTTGATAGCGAGACGAATAGGTTCATCCACCTGCACGTGCACTATCAGCTCGTGATCGGGCACGACTTGACCAAGAACTACCACTTGCCAATCCAGAGCGCCTATCTAGAAAACTCTACCAGACATGGCCTGCTTCCCACTCCGAAGCCAGAGTTTGAATTCATCGTCTTTGTGCTGCGAATGATCTTGAAACACTCGATGCTCGAGTCCATGGCTCGATCGATGTTCGGACGCGCTGCAACCAACAATGCGTTGGAGGAGGAGCTCGAACAGCTCGAGTCGCAGGTTGATCATGCGCGGGTCGCCAATCTGCTGCCGAGTGTTGCGCCGGCTATGGACTACGACTTCTTTGATTCATGCGTCGAGTCACTGCGTTCCGGCAATTCGATCTGGACACGAACGAGAATCAGGCAAGAACTGGAGCAGCGACTAAAGAGCTGTGCGCGTCAACCGCGCACGGCGGACGCGGTCTCCAAGCTTAGTCGCAGAGTTACACGCTCTATTCATAAACGCTTGTTCCGTGGTTCATCTCGAAAACGATTCGTCGCTGGTGGATTGTTGATAGCTGTGATCGGCGGCGACGGCGCAGGCAAGACTACGACACTCGGTGAGATCAATCGCTGGTTGTCGAAAAAGTTCCTGACCAGGAGATTTCATCTGGGGAAGCCACCCAGGTCTGCGGCGACTTTCGCTTTGATAGTTTTGCTTAGGGTTCGGCGACTAATCACCGGTGCTGCTACACATCCTGAGCGTCTCGTGGGAACAGAAACTCTATCTGGTTTCCCCGGCTATCTTCAGTTATTGCGCTGGGTCAGCGCCGGCCGAGATCGCTGCCGCGTCTACACAAAGGCGCGCCGATTTGCGACCAACGGCGGGATTGCCTTGTGCGATCGGTATCCCCTCCCGCAGGTGCGATTGATGGAAAGCCCCAATATCGCGCGCACGATAAAGCCGGAGCGTCGCAACGGGCTGGTGAAACGTTTGCTCAAAGCTGAAACGAACTACTACCGCAAGATGATGCTCCCTGACCTTTTGATTGTGTTGCGCGTGGAACCTGACGTCGCCGTGAGACGAAAGACCACAGAGAGCGAACACCACGTTCGTGTGCGTTCGACGGAATTATGGGAACAAGACTGGAGTGGCACGAACGGCTACGTTATTGATGCGAGCCGTCCGTTGGAAGAGGTCGTTAGTCAGGCCCAATCCGTTATCTGGTCGAAACTGTGAGAACGGGTGCTGAGAGTTTGAGTAATTTTGTCGCAGAAATCATTGGGCCGGCGGGCGCGGGCAAGACCAGCCTCTCGCAATTGCTGCGACGAGGGCAGGACGTCCGTTCCGGTCTAAGTGTATGGGGATTACCACCCACACTCCTGGGCATCAGCGCTTTCTATTCGATGCCGAACCTCGTGGCGTTATGTCTCCAGCGAAAATGTTTCAACTGGGAAGACCTGAAGTTGGTTATTCAGCACAACGCTTTGCTGCGACTCCTCAACACTGAGTCAACCAAGGGTTATCAGGCACTGCTCTTGGATGAAGGAACTGTCTTTGCACTTGCCAAGCTGCGCGCTTTCGGGACTCAAACAGTGACTGCCGGCGATGACCATTGGATGCAGAGCTTGTTCAATAAAGTGGCGTCGCGTCTGAACGCTGTTATCTGGCTGGACGCCCCCGACGCCGTGTTGGCGCGTCGCATCCGTGAACGCGATAAGCCGCACCGCATGAAAGCGGGATCAGACGCGGAGATTGAAAATCATTTGTCGCTTTACAGGAAGTCGTTTGAACGAGTGGTAGCGGAACTGAGCAAACGAAATGGTCTGAAGGTGTTCAGGTACCGTACGGACGAAGTGAGTCTCGAAGAAATCGCAACCAAAGTTTTGTTGGAAGCGCGCGCACAAGTCTAGAAAGAATGACTACTAAGAGCATGGCTGCCGCTGGATTAGATATCGCTAGACCAACCGACGCCGGCGAAATCGCACAGACGAAGAAGCCTAGCAAGGCTCTGACGCATAAGGCTTACCTAAACGGTTTCGCTTCCCTGCTTGATACCGCGGTCAAGGGAGGCGTGATGGCCCTGGTTACGCCGTTGGTGCTGACGTGGCTGGGAAGTTCGATGTTCGGCGTTTGGCAAATACTGGGACGCCTCATCACCTACATGCACGCCGCGGACGGTCGTCCGACACAAGCACTCAAATGGTTAATTGCGAATCGGCAGGAAGTAGACGACGACGAAACCAAGCGCCGGCACGTCGGCAGCGCGATGGGCGTTTGGCTGATCTTCCTTCCGGTGTTGGCTGTCCTCAGCGCGGCGTTGGTTTGGGTCTCGCCTTACATTACAAAAGTTCCGGCAGAGCTTTACACAACTATTCGAGTAACGTGCGCGCTGCTGGTCGTTAACTTTCTGTTGCTCCAACTTATCTCACTCCCTGAAGCCGTCTTACGGGGCATGAACCTTGGTTACAAACGCCTCGGCCTACAGGCCGGACTAAACATAGTGGGCGGTGGACTCACTGTGCTGGCGCTTTACGTGGGATCGGGACTGATTGGGCTGGCAGCTTCGCAGGCGATTCTGACGGCGCTGACCGGCGTCTTCTTCTTGATGGTCGTGAAAAAATACGTTGCCTGGTACGGCGTTTCTCGCCCCGCATGGAGCGAGGTGCGATCGTTTCTTAGGCTGAGTGTCTGGTGGTTTGCGTGGACTACGATTCACAAGTTCATCATTGGCAGCGACGTCCTCGTGCTTGGCGTGGTGGCTTCGGCCTCGCTGGTGGCCACCTACACACTAACCGCATTTGCCAGCTTAACGCTGCTGAGTCTTGTAACCATTGTGCTGAGCTCTGTGGCTCCGGGGTTAGGCGGCGTGATCGGCCGCAAGCAGTTCGATCGTCTGGCCGCGCTGCGTCTGGAGATGCTCGGGGCAAGCTGGCTCCTGCTCGCGGCGATCGGCTCGACAATTCTGCTATGGAACCGTTCGTTCATCTATCTCTGGGTGGGCGAGAGCCACTACGGTGGGTTATGGACCAACGTGCTGATCGTCATCATGATCGTGCAGCTCGTCTTTATACGCAACGATGCCTATGTCATCGATCTCATGCTGCAACTACGCGAGAAGGTTTTGATGGGATTGGTGGCCGCCGTCCTCTCAATCGGCTTGAGTATGTTGCTAATCCCCCGGTTCGGGATTGCCGGGATGTGCCTGGGCATGATCGTTGGGCGGCTCGCTCTTACCATTTCTTACCCGTTTGTCATCAACCGGCATCTGGGCCGGAAGTGGAATCCGAAGCCGGTGCGCGCAATCCGTCCGGGGGCAACCATGCTTCTCATGTTTGCCGCTTCTGCTTATCTGGGACAAATCCTGCTGGTCGATAACTGGTTCATCTGGTTGCTCTGTTCGGGAATTACTTTCGCTATTGCAGCCGGCGTCGCGCTTGCGGTTGGTCTGGATGGCCAGTTGAAGGCTGCACTTAAGGTGCGGGCCTTAATGCTCCGTACGCTGATGGAGTCGCGGTAAGTGAGGAATTAATTAATGACGAATAAGAACCTAGACAATTTAGAG
>JALZOO010000233.1 GCA_030913905.1 Acidobacteriota bacterium | reverse complement strand
TACGGCGCGGCGCGCGGCAACGTTCAGGGTGATCTGATCGTGCGGATGCGCGACGAAATGCAGCACCGTGGACCTGACGATGCAGGCGAGTTGATATTCGACGACGCACGTGGAGGTCTGGGCTTCCGCAGGTTGTCGATCATTGACCTTTCCGAAGCCGGTCACCAGCCGATGCACGGTTGCACGGATCAACTTTGGCTGGTCTTCAACGGCGAGATTTACAACCACGCAACGCTGCGAGAAGGTCTCGAGAATCGTGGTCACCGGTATGCCTCGCGCACTGACTCCGAGACGATTCTTCATCTTTACGAAGAGCGAGGTTTGGATTTTGTCCAGGATATTGAGGGCGACTACGCGATTGCGCTTTGGGATGCGAAGCTCGAGCGGCTGCTGCTGGTGCGGGATCGTATCGGTGTAAAGCCGCTCTACTTCTATCACCAGAATGGCCGCTTCATTTTTGCGTCGGAGATAAAGGCAATTCTCCAGCACCCGGAAGTCACTCCCGAGGTCGACGAGGATTCTCTCTACCATTACCTCACCTTCATGACTACGCCTCCGCCGGCTACTCTGTTTCGGGACATCAAGAAGATTTCTGCCGGCCATATGGTGACCGTCAATCGTGATGGGACGGTTGAGATGCGGCAGTACTGGGACGCCTTGCCGCCCGTAACAACCGAAGCACGAAGCGATGAAGATCACAAAGCTGAGATTCTGCGTCTGCTACGAGACTCGATTCGCAAACGCATGATGTCTGACGTGCCGTTCGGTGTTTTCCTTTCCGGCGGTGTTGATTCGTCAGCGAACGTAGCGTTGATGTCGGAGCAAATGTCGCGGCCGGTGGAAACGTTCACGGTCGGTTTTCACGATGCGGAGTATCTCAACGAGCTTGATTCGGCGCGCCGGATAGCCAGCCGCTTCAACACCAATCATCACGAAGTCATGATCTCTGAAAAAGAGATGCAGGACTTTCTGCCCGGTCTGGTTTTCCATCAGGACGAGCCAATCGCGGATCCTGTTTGTGTACCGCTCTACTACGTCTCAAAGCTGGCGCGCGATTCGGGGACCATCGTGGTGCAGGTTGGTGAAGGTGCGGATGAAATATTCAGCGGCTACGAAAATTACGTGCGGCATCTGCGCATATACGAAAACTTCTGGCAGTATGCGGAGCGGACGCCGCAATTTATGCGACGCGCAGCCAGCGCGGTGATGCGCCCGGCGCTGGAAGCCACAGGCCGAAAACGGACGGCTATCGAGTTGTTACGGCGGTTAGGTGAGAACGAACCGTTGTTTTGGGGTGGAGTAGTTATTTACGATGAGACGTTCAAACACCGTGTGTTGTCGCCGGAGTTGCGCAAGCGCTTCGCCGGCCGTTCATCGCTCGAAGCTGTGAGCGCTTATCTTAACCTCATCGAACAGCAGCGCCCTGATTCGGATTTTCTGTCGCGGATGACTTATCTGGAATTGAAGCTCCGCCTGCCGGAACTGTTGCTTATGCGCGTCGATAAGATCACGATGGCGACGAGCGTGGAAGCGCGTGTGCCGTTTCTGGATCATCATCTGGTCGAGTATGCGATGGCGCTTCCGCGTTCTCTCAAAGTTGAGGGCATGAGCGGCAAGCACATACTCAAACGTTCACTTGAAGAAATCCTGCCGCACGATCTGCTGTACAGCCGCAAACGCGGATTTGGCGCGCCGGTTCGGGAATGGTTTCGCAATGGCCTGGGCGACTGGTTTGATTCGCACCTGATGAATTCAACAATGCGCAAACGTAATTTCCTCGACTACAAATTCGTGGGCCAGTTGCTGGAGCAACATCGCCAGGGCAAGCAGGATTGGGGATTTCATTTGTGGACCTTGCTGAATCTTAGCTTGTGGTACGAACGGTGGATTGATCGAAACTAGCGAGGCGATGAGGATCAAGCGTGACACAGCCGCAAGAGATTTCAATCCATAGCTCCGCATCGGCGCTGCCGGCTGCTTCAAGGTCGCAGCACCGCTTTTCGGTTCAGATCGCCGGCACGTTGGCCGCGCGTTTGCTGATGGCCGGCGCCAGCGTTGTGGCGGGCGTAATCGTTGCGCGTTGGCTCGGTGCGGAGGGTCTCGGTACGTTGGCGGTAATCAATGTCGCAGTCGCCACGGTTGTTCAGCTTGGCAGCGTGGGCTTGCCTTCCGCCAGCACATATTTCATCTCCAGGGACAGAAGCCGGTTGGCTGCGACTGCGGTCACCTCGCTCGGCTTCGCATTCATCGGGGGCAGCGCTTTGGCGCTGGCAACGGTGGCGCTGGCAGCTTGGCAGCCACAGGTATTCAGTTCTATTCCGTTGAACCTGGTTACGGTGGCAGCGATTTCAATTCCATTCCAACTGGTGATCCTGATTGCTCTTAATATTTTTCTGGCCGTGGGCGATGTGCAACGCTTCAACCTGGTAGACGTGAGCATTCAAGTCTTTGTGCTCGTGAATGCTGTCGTTGCCCTAGTGCTGCTGGGACGCGGCGTGGAAACCCTGATCACCTTAAACACTGCCGTAACAATAGCGGCGGCGTTGATTGTGCTTCTGCTGATTCTGCGTTTGGTCAAGAGGCACACTGAGCGGTCAACTCTAAGACCAGGTGCATCTTTGCTGGCTTCAATGTTGCGGTATGGAATGAAGTTTCACATTGGGATATTGGCAGGTGCACTCATCGTTCGAGCGGATCTACTGGTGGTGAATCATTTTCGCGGCACCGCTGAGGCCGGGGTGTACAGCGTCGCTTCGCAGGTCGCCCTGCTGCTGATGCTTTTGCCCGGCGTGATTGCCACGCTTTTGTTTCCGCGCGTTACGGCTGAGCAGGATGCGAGTGGAGATACAACCTCGCTGGTGGCGCGCCACACAGCGCTGGTGATGTTTTCGATTTGTCTACTAGCCGCGCCTGCGGGTTTCATTTTGCCGTGGCTTTATGGCAACGCGTTTTTCGACGTGCCTATACAGTTGTTGATACTGCTACCCGGCGTTTTTCTGATTGGGCTGGAGTCGGTCCTGGTACAACACTTCAATGCGTTGGGTTTGCCGCGTGCCATTCCGCTCTTTTGGGTTCTGACGTTGCTGGTAAATCTGGTCCTGGTTTTCGTACTGGTCCCTAGATTCGGAGCACGCGGTGCAGCGGCCGCTTCCACCTTAAGCTACCTTCTGATCTTCTTCCTGGTAGCCGTTTACTTTCGCGCAAAAACGGATCGACCGTTCTCAGATACATTTTTGCCGCGCGGAGACGAACTCAGAAGCTTGTTTGCCCTCAGAAATTGGACCACGCCGGCGCGGAGTCTTCGCGGATGAAAAGCCCTACGCAAAACCGGATCTGCGGGGGAGTGGCCGGATGAAGGTGGTGCTCGTTGCGCTCAGCGGAGATGCGCGTCTTGCCCGCGCTAAAATCGCTGAACATTATCCTCAGGCCTCGATCGAACTTATTGCACGCTCGAAGATCGAAACGGGTAGCCTTCTTTCCCGACTCCGCGCTGTGCGGTCGCATCAGCCGGACGTGTTTGCTATCGCAACAGAAAGACTGGCGTGGCAGCGCGGTCAGGATCTTTTCATGATGTTTGGGGCGCTGGCAGGCGCGGACACGGTTGCACTGCTTGATGCCTACGGCGGGTTTCGAGAAGAATCACGGGCCGGCATTCTCCTTCGTGCATTTTCGTGGCTGGCTAGCAATGTCATATCAAGCAGGTTGATCTTGGCGCGCGCGCGACGAGATTTGAAACAGCTGGAACAATCGGTGAGGAAACCGTCGCAGCCGTCTCAACCATCCGCCGTGCAAACCCGGAATCGAAACTCAGACAGCCCGCAACTAGTTTACCTTCGCGCTACGCCTGGTCCGGGCACGCAGGCGGGCGGGGCATCCAGCCACATCAAGGGCGTCACGGATGCGTTGCAAAAGCTGGGTGCGGGTGTGCGTTTGATCAGCAACGACACCATAGCGGGACTGGAAAACGAGCAGTTGCGACCGGCTATTATTGGACCAGAGCCGGTCGGCGGCACGCGCGCGGTGTTTGAAATTCACAACAACTCGGTCTTTACTCGTGGCGCTGTCCCGCTGATCGACCGCGAGCTACCGGATCTTATTTACCAACGCTACGCACGTTTCAGCACGGCCGGTGTGGTGGCGAGTAAGCGGACAAACCGCCCACTATTTCTCGAGTACAACGGCTCCGAGGTTTGGGTAGGACGCCATTGGGACCAGGTGGGAATGCTTGATCTGCTGGCGCGTTATGAACGTTTGAACCTGGCTGCTGCGGCGCGTATTTTTGTCGTGTCCGAAGTAGAACGCCGCAACCTGGAGCGCGCAGGCGTCACGCCCAAGAAGATTATTCTCAATCCGAACGGTGTCGATACTGAAGTATTTCGTCCCGGGGTCGGCGGCGAACGCGTGCGGCGCGAGCTGGCAATTGACGATCAAGAAACTCTGGTGGGATTCGTTGGCTCGTTTGGTCCGTGGCATGGCGTACTGGCGCTGGCAGAAGCGATCAAGCTGATTCCTGCCACATCACGTATTCGATTTCTTCTGGTTGGCAGTGGCAGCTTGCATGCCCAGGTCAAACAACTCCTGGCCGCAGAAGAGCAGGAGGGGCGAGTTATCTTTACGGATTCAGTTGGACATCAGCAGGTCCCAGCGTTGCTGGATGCGTGCGACGTGCTGGTGTCGCCACACGTGCCACTCAACGACGGCACCGAGTTCTTTGGTTCGCCGACCAAGATTTTTGAGTACATGGCCATGGGAAAGGGAATTGTCGCAAGCAGGCTGGGCCAGCTCGGCGACGTTCTCACCGATGAAGAAACTGCTTTGCTTGTCGAGCCGGGCGACGTGGCGGCGTTGGCTGCTGCGACGGTGCGCCTGGCGAAGTCAAAACAACTTCGCGAGCAGCTTGGCGCGGCCGCTCGCAAGGCTGCCATTGAGCGTCACACCTGGCAGCGCAACGCACAAAAAGTGCTCGACGCATATCGCGACTGGCTGAACGAGCCGAACTCCTAATGGTCAATCCAGGCACACAAGAACATAGCGTTGTGCTCGACGAAGATAAGCAGCGCGCGCGCGAACAATGGGAACAGGATCCGTGCGGGGCTGTCTATGGCCGCGATGAGGAATTCGGCACCCGCGAATTCTTTGACGAAGTTGAGCGGTATCGTTATCAGGAGTATGCGCCATGGATGCCGGAGGTGATGGGCTTCAACCGATTCCGTGGCCAGCGCCTGCTGGAAGTTGGCTGCGGAATGGGAACCGATCTTCTCCAGTTTGCCCGCGGCGGGGCTCTCTGTACCGGAGTTGATCTGACGCCGCGCTCGATTGAAATCTCCCGGCACCGCTTTGCCCTCTACGGCATGCCAGGAGATTTTCTGTTAACTGACGGCGAGCGTTTGCCGTTTCCTGATGAGAGCTTCGACGTGGTCTATTCCAACGGCGTGCTGCATCACACGCCTGACACGGCCGGCGGAATTCGGGAACTTCATCGCGTGCTTAAGCCTGGCGGCATCGCGAAGGTAATGCTCTATTATCGCCATTCTCTCAACTACTGGGGCGAAATGATTCTGCATCGAGGCATGCTTCGCGGTGAATTGCTGCGGCGTTCACCGGAACAGATCATGAGTCGTTGGGTGGAATACACTGAGAAAGGTGCCGAGCCCCTGGTCAAAGTCTATAGTCGAAGCCAAGCTCGCAACCTATTCAAAGACTTTGGCGAAGTTACGTTTCAAATCGAACAAATGACACGCGGCGAGCTTTACCTGTTGAATCCCTTCATCCCTGACAAGCTGTTTCGCTTTTTAAGAACACACTTTGGCTGGAACCTCATCATCACCGCCAGAAAGTGATTAATTGAGAACGACTCTTTTGGGGAAACGGTCTAACTTTGATCGCCGCATGCTCTTGCGGCGGTTGCTGGTTCTGTTCTTCATGTTGGCGCTGGCGTTTGCAATGCGTGGCCTGACAATGCTCTTCGTCAGAGATCGTTTGTCCGATCCGGGTTGGTTCCAGTCAGGCACCTACGCGCTTTTTGATAGTCAGGCCCAGGCCATCCTCGAGGGCAAAGCTTCTATTTTTTGGATTGACGATCCGGCGCGAACCGAAGCTGCCGTTTATCCGCCCGGTTATCCGATTTGGCTGGCCTTGGTTTACAAGATCAACGGTGAGCGGACCGCCGCTTCTGCTCAGCGATTCCAATGGGTCCTGGACGCATTATCCGTATTACTCGTACTCGGCATTGGGGTAACGGCGTACAAGTGGTCCACCGGGCTCGCCGCGGGCTTTCTTGCCGCGTTGTCGCCTCTTCTGGCGCTTAACGGCGCCACTCCGCTGGCTGACGCACCCACCAGTTGGCTTGTGTTGGCGGGCGTCTGGATGTTGTTGCTCGCATTCAAGCGACAAAGCTTGGCGTGGGCCATCGGCGCCGGAATGCTTGTGGGCGCGTCTTGTTGGTTTCGCGCAAACGCGCTGTTGCTGGTCGGGTTCTGGGCGATTCCCGTCCTGGTTTTTCTTAGAGTTGACTGGCGCCGGAGGTTATTGATCACTGGCGCGACTGTGCTTGGTGCGGCGATTCTGGTTTCGCCCCTGCTGATTCGCAATGCGGTGGCTTTCCGAGCCTTTGTGCCCACCGGTCTGGGGGCGGGCACAAATCTTTGGGAAGGAATAGGGGAAACGGATCGGGCAGCGGAATTTGGCGCAGTCTATGGCGATGTGGCTCTGACGGAACAAGAGCGTGCTGAGTTAGGTGTACCGGCTGATGCGTCGTTTGGTCTTTATCATCCTGATGGCGTCCAACGAGATCGCGCGCGAGCTCGCAAAGCCTTGTCGGTGATTGTCCGCCATCCCATCTGGTACGCGGGTGTAATGGTCCGACGAATGGCGGGCATGTTGAAGTACGCTGGTCAACCTGCACCCGGAATGGGCAGCGCAGGAATAAACGTGACACCCGAGAAAACCCTGGGAGGCAAACCGCCACGTGTACTGAGCATGGGAATTCGTTTCCTGGGCATAGTGCAAAGCGTCTTACGTTGGCTTATCCTGCCCCTCGCTTTAGTTGGTTTGTGGCTGGGACTGCGACGCAATTTAAGTTTAACTGCGCTGCTG
>JALZOO010000232.1 GCA_030913905.1 Acidobacteriota bacterium | reverse complement strand
GGGAAGGTTCGTTTTTCCAGGCCTTCCGGTCGGACTCTACGAACTGCGGGCTGAGTCGAGCGGGTTCGAACCACTCGTATTTCCAAATGTAAGGCTCACGGTCAACGACACCACTGACGTCTTGCTGGTCATGAAGGTCTCCAGTGTGAGTGCCAGCGTCAACATTGACAGCGGCGAAGCACTCGTGAACACGCAGACATCGGAATTGAGCTATCTGGTCGGCGAGCAAGCAATTCGGGATCTCCCGCTCAACGGTAGAAACTATACCGACCTGGCGTTTCTGCAGCCGGGCGTTCTCCCCTATGCCCATCGGGACGGCGGGTCCGTAGTCGCCCATGGACTGGGGATGAGCATCAACGGCCAGGATCCGCGATCCAACGTTTACTTGTTGGATGGCACACCTCAGAACGACTTCACCAACGGTCCGGCAGGCAGTGCCGCAGGCACGGTCCTCGGCGTCGAGGCGATTCGCGAATTTCGCGTTGAAGCTAACGCGTATAGCGCCGAATTCGGCCGCAACTCAGGCGGGCAAATCAACGCAATCAGCAAGTCTGGCACGAACGATTATCACGGCAGCATCTATTTCTTTCATCGCAACGACAACCTGGATGCGCGCAATTTCTTTGATGGCGCTAAGAAACCGGAATTCAAACGGCATCAATATGGCGGCAGCATTGGTGGGCCGCTCCAGCGTGAGAAGACTTTCTTCTTCTTCGGTTACGAGTCTCTGAGAGAGAACCTCGGACAGACGATCAGGACTGTCGTACCGGACCTGGCCTCACGCAGCGGAATACTTCCCACCGGCAATGTCGTAGTGAACGCGGGTGTGAGGCCCTATCTCAACGAGTTTCCGTTGCCAAACGGAGCGCCCCTTGGCGGCGGCCTGGCGGAGTTTAACTTCGGGTTCAATCGTCAGATAACTCAACACTTCGCGCAGGGGCGCATAGATCGCAACTGGAGCGATCGCAATCAGTCGTTCGCGCGTTACACTTTTGACGACGCCGATCAGCGACTGCCGACGGACTTTCCCCAGTTCCCACGTACGTTTGAGTCGCGCAATCAATTCTTTACCGCCGAGCATCGTTACATCCACACGCCTCAAACGATTCATACTTTACGCTTCAATTTCAGTCGCACCCGTGTTGGGCAAAATGTTGAGTCCAATACTACCCAGGCGCTGCAACCCTTCATTCCCGGCCGGCCGTTTCCAGGAAACATAGATATCGGCGGCGTTCCGCGATTCGGTCCCCAAACTTCGGTAAGCGTGAAACTGACGCAAAACGTTTTCGGCGTCGAACACGGCATGGTGCATACGCGCGGCCGGCACCTTATTAAGGCCGGGGGCCTGGTCGAACGTTACCAGGACAACATGGTTAACCCGACATTCTCACTGGGCATCTGGACGTTTCTCAACCTCAGAAACTTTTTGCTTGGTACTCCACAAAGTTTCCTGGGACTGACGCCAAACGGAGCGCTCGACCGCTACTGGCGTTTCACCCTGTTTGCAGGTTATCTCCAGGATACTTTTCGTGTTCATCCCCGCCTGACAGTTAACGCCGGTTTGCGCTACGAGACCACGACCCTGCCGGTTGATATCTACGGCCGCGATTCGGCGCTGCCTTCGTTGACTGATCGAGCGCCGACCGTTGGGCCACTCTACGAAAACCCCACGCGCAAGAATCTATCTCCGCGCGTTGGCTTCGCCTGGGATATCTTCGGTGACGGCAAGACCAGCGTGCGCGGCGGCTATGGGATTTATTTCAATACCAACAACCAGCAAAATTTGATTGTGACGGTTACGAATCCGCCGGCGACGCCGCGTATTGCCGTTGCGTTCGTAAACAATCCTGGCTGCCCGCCCGCATTTCCAAACGCGCCACTCTCGTGCTCTTTCGCGAACTCGATCCGTCCGGTGCAATTCAATCTCGATAACCCATATCTCAACGTTTACAACCTGAGTGTTCAGCGTGAGCTTCCGTGGAATATGGTGTTGACCCTGGGTTACGCCGGATCACGGGGCATCCACTTGTTGCGCAGCAATGACGTCAACACCGCCGTTCCCATTGTTCGTGCCGACGGCTCTCTTTTCTTTCCCGCCGGCGGGCCGAGACCAAACACCGCGTTCTCAACCATCGAACTAAAGAGCAGCGACGGCAACTCCTGGTACAACTCGATGATTTTCGAGCTGCGTAAGCGCTGGAGCAGGAACTTCAGCATTCAGTCGTCTTACACACTTTCGCGCAACATCGACACGACCCAGGCCTCGACTTTTTTTTCAGATGCAACCAACGGAACCACCACGGCCTTTCCCGAATTTCCCGGGTTGAACTACAACAAAGGATTGGCGGACTATCACTCCAAGCACAACTGGGTGATGAATTTCAACTGGGACATTCCGTTCGCCCGCGGGTTGCACGGTCTTCCTAAGGTGTTGCTGGACGGCTGGCAACTCGCGGGCATTAATACCGTCCGCAGCGGCAATCCCCTGACTGTGTTTGTTCAGGCAAACCGCTCTCGTTCCCTTTGGCAACCGTCGCTTGGTCCCGGTATCGGAAGGGATCGGGCGTCAATCGCTCCAGGTTTCACTTACGAGAGCGCCGTGCTTGGTCGGCCCGAGCAATATTTCGATCCTCAGGCTTTCGTGCTACAACCGGCGGGGACGCTCGGCAATACCGGTCGGGGAGCCTTCATCGGACCAAATCTGCGCACCTTCGATCTTGCGGCGGTGAAGAACACGCGATTAACTCGGCTGCTGGGTGAGGCAGGCAATCTACAAATTCGCGTTGAGGCTTTCAATTTATTTAATCGCGCCAACTTCGCACCGCCCGCGCTAACAGTCTTCGCAGGCGCGGCCGATAACGAGCTTCCGCTCTCGACATTCGGCAGGATTCGATCAACGGTAACGTCGTCAAGACAGATTCAACTTGGCCTGCGATTAGCATTCTAGTAATTTGAACTTTGAACTTCGTGTTTTGTTCTTAGTACTTTGTTCTTTGTAATTGGTGGTTTGTACTTGCCGCTTAGACCTTTGTAATTTTAACCACCAGCTCCGACGGAGTTCGGCGCTCAGTGTGCAAATAGCCGGGCAAAGAGCTTACAAAGTACTAAGAACAAAGTACAAAGCACTAAGTACAAATTCACGATTTACCATTTGCTCGTTCCGGAGGTCTCTCCTAAATGGCTTGGATAATCTTCGCGTTAGGCGCCGCGCTCGCGTGGGGCCTTTACGGTCCGGCACTGCATCGCGGCCAGGTAGCCCTGGGCAGCCCCATGCGGGCGCTGTTGTGCGTCGGCTTCGCCTATTTTTTGATTGGGGTGTTGGTGCCGGTTGCAAACCTTTCGTATCAAGGCGAACTGCAGGGCTTCACCACCAAGGGTTCACTCGCGGCAATTGCGGGCGGCGCACTCGGCGCCATCGGGGCTGTATGCATCATCTTCGCTTTCAAGTCAGGCGGACTGCCCACTTACGTGATGCCGGTGGTATTTGCCGGCGCACCCCTGGTCAACGTTCTTTTCTCAATGTGGCTACATCCTCCGAAGGCCACACCCAATCCGCTGCTCTATGTCGGCTTTGTGATGGCGGCAGCGGGCGCGGGCATGGTTTTATATTTCAAACCTCAGTCGTGAGGGTGACGATTTAAACGGGTATCAATCTCCCCGTCTCTAACGCTATCGATGGTTTCAAGGAGACTCGAAAATGAAAAGCATGATCAGTAAGAACCTGCTCACTGTCTCGCTGGCGCTGGTGTGCTTTTGTGCCGAAGCTTTCGCTCAAGCTGCGGCCGACTGGCCTCAGTGGCGCGGTCCTAATCGTGACGGCATATCGAAGGAAACCGGACTGCTGAAACAGTGGCC
>JALZOO010000218.1 GCA_030913905.1 Acidobacteriota bacterium | reverse complement strand
AATTCCGTTGAACTCTTCTGCTGAATGCGTTGAGTGGCCAACAGTCCAGATGCGAGGTGAAGCACTTGTCGAGCTGAGATTGTTCTTCATGATACTTCCCCGCCTCACCTTGCTTCCGCGGAAAGTTCGCCCACTGTCTCCGTCATCTTCTAATTCAATTGGTTAAGGTTTTCTATGAAGTGTCTGCTCGCCGACCTGTGAAGTATTACTTCAAATACAGGGGACTGTTTCGTCGTTCCCCCCTCCGTACGGTCGGAAGCTTTGGACCCGGTCGCTACCGCTCCCGGTTCTGTATTTGTTTCGCTGCGGTGCAACGCTATTCACCTTACCCGAACCAGTGCGAGTAGGCTGCCAGGCAAAACTAATACGGAACCGAGAGCGGTAGCGACCGGGTGATCGGATACATCAGGCAAGCCGTACGGACCTAAAGATAAACTTCAAGTTTGAACCTGCCACGCTTCGCCAGAAGTGGTTTCCAAAGATCTCCTAATCGCCGCACGCGCGCCGGCACGTTATCCATTCTGAAATCCTCGAGCTTCACTCCACGCTCCAGCTCCGACCATTTGACTGGCGTCGACACTGTGGCTGTCGGCCGTGGACGAACGGAATAAATCGATGCCAATGTCCGCCCCCAGGCATTCTGGTTGTAGTCAACGAGTACCCTGCCCTTCGGCCGTTTCGAAACTATGTAAACAGCCGTAATCAATTTCGGCGCCTGAGCGGCCAGCGCATGAGAAAACTCCTTGGCAAATCCCCACACCTGTTTCTGTGTAGGCCCACGCTCAATCGGCACGTAAATGTGGATGCCCTTTGAGCCCGTCGTCTTCGCGTAACACGGTATCTTCAATGCTTCCAAACCCTCTCGGAGAAACAACGCCGTTTCAATCACCTTCTCGAAAGAGGCATTCGGAACCGGGTCCAGATCGAAGTGCAGGTAATCCGGCCGATCCACGTCGTCACAGCGCGCATACCATTGATTAAGGTCGATACAACCGAGATTGACGACCCACATCAGCGACGCGAGGTCCTGAATCATTGGAAAATCAATTACGTTTCCCGAGGAATGTTCTATGTGGCAGAGATCAATCCACGGCGGTCGCGGCGATGGCGCACGCTTCATGAAAAAGAATTCACCGGCCGCGCCATTGGGATACCGCTTCATAACCATTGCGCGGTCCGTGAGATGCGGCAGCAGGTAAGGCGCTATATCCGCGTAGTACTGCAGCAAATCCCTCTTCGTTATTCCCAACTCCGGCCAGAACAGTTTGCCGAGATTAGTGAGCTTTACCAGCTTCCCTTCTATCTCCAGCTCCAGCCCTTGCTTGTCTTTCGGTAAGACTAAGCGCCTCGCCGGCTTGGACGAGCGACGCTGCGCCGAGCCTGATCGCTCGACCCTGGCTGGATGATAGTCACGTGTTGGAGTTTTTGAAGCCATGAGCCTTCTATTCGTATCGCGCCGGTCTTAGTAGTTAATGTTTTACGTTAAGGAGGGCTGGTTGAGGGAGAACGTGAACTAAGATTCCAGGTTCGCTGAATCGGAGACTTCTTCGGTTTCTTTTTCGATTGCCTGCAGGGCCTTCATCAGCGTCTCGCGGTGCGCTGGCTGGACTGCCCGCTCCAGTTGTTGTTCGATTCGTGAGCGAGACAACTTTAGCGACTGCAAACGCTGAAGGCGCCGGCGCTCCTCTACGGGTACTCTCGGCGCGCGTTCCTGCGAGGCACGCTGGTTAGCCTCCTCCACCTGCTCTTCAAAAGATTTGCCCCATCCAATAGCCATAACACTTCCCTGCTGGCAAGTAGGACAGGCATTCCTGCCTGTCGATCTAAACACTTACTCAACTAACGACAGGACAGACAAGAATGTCTGTCCTACTTTACACCACGGTCCCATCGCGTATCACAGCGTTCTTAGGCACGATGATAATGCCATCACGGATGAAGTAAGACTGGTCGGCGCCATCCGCGTGCATAACTTTCGCTTCGTTCACCAATCTCACTCCACTGCCGATACGAGCATTCTTGTCGATGATGGCGCGATTGATGATTGTATTCTCACCGATGCCGACGCGTGGCATTTGAGCGATGACATCGTCACGCATCTCTTCCAATGTCTGGTAATAATCAGCGCCCATTATGTATGACGCGTCCAGTTGCGCGCCCTGCGCGATTCGACTCCGCAGCCCGACTACGGACCGGTTAATTTTCGCTCCGTTGATAATGCAACCATCACTGACAATCGAATCGCGTATCTCACAGTTGTCAAACTTCGACGGCGGCAGGTAACGCGCGCGCGAAAGCAACGGCGCCTCTGCGTCGAATAGGTTGAACGGCGGGAGGGCGGCAGTCATGTCAAGATTCGCTTTGTAGAATGCAGCGATCGTTCCGATGTCTTCCCAGTAGTCGTCGAATAGAAAACCCTGCACGTTGTACCTACCGATTGCCCGTGGAATAACTTCGCGGCCGAAGTCCATGTGGGTTGTATCTTCGCTCAGCAACTGTTCAAGGCGCGCGTACTTAAAAACGTAAATACCCATCGACGCAAGATAAGGTCGCGCAAGCGCTTGCTCTGCGCTCAAGCCCAAGGCACTCGTGTCTACTCGCATCGCTTCCAATGCAGCATCCTTTGGCTTTTCGCTGAATTCAATTACGCGGCCCTCGCTGTCGGTTTTCAACAAACCAAATTCGCTCGCAGAATCCGGCGGAATGGGAATGACGGAAATCGTAATATCGGCATCAGTCTCATAATGGCGCGCGAGGAAGTCGCGGTAGTCCATGCGATACAAATGGTCGCCGGAGAGGATCAGCAGCGTATCTATGCGCCAGTCTCGGATGTGAGGTAAGACCTGACGAACAGCGTCGGCTGTGCCCTGGAACCACTGCGGGCTCTCAGGCGTTTGTTCGGCTGCCAGGATCTCGACAAAGGCGTCCGCAAAAGGGGAAAAACGATAAGTCTGAGCGATGTGCCGGTTCAGCGAAGCCGAGTTGTACTGAGTAAGAACGAAGATGCGGATGACGTTCGAATTTATGCAGTTCGAGATCGGTACATCGACAAGACGATACTTACCGCCCAATGGGACTGCGGGTTTCGAACGTTCCTTAGTGAGCGGAAAGAGTCGCGTTCCCGCGCCTCCGCCCAGTATTACCGCGAGTAGGTTGCGTCGTTCAGGCATTCGTCCGTGCCGATTGTTAGTTGGAAAAGCTGACTTGAGGATAGACGGAAACTGTGCGGTGTTTCAAGTAGCCGCCCTTAATCACGAATTCGAAAGAGAGAATTGTGGGCGGTCCAGGGCGGGCGAACAGTTCAGTAAGCGGCAGGGGCACCGACGTTCCCTCGGAAGCCAGCAGCTTCCTGTGCGATCTTCACACCAACGCTGGCGCCTATGCGCGTCGCGCCGGCTTCGACAAGGGCCCGGGCGTCGTCGAGGCCTTTGACACCGCCCGATGCCTTCACACCCAGATCAGCGCCGACAGTGCGTCGCATTAATGCAATGTCAGCAACCGTTGCGCCGCTCTTCGAAAAGCCGGTAGAGGTTTTTACGAAGTCCGCGCCCGCGTTCTTGGCAGCCCGACAGGCACGCACCTTTTCGTCGTCAGTTAACAACGCCGTTTCAATAATTACTTTACAGGTCACGTCGTATTCGTGTGCGACGAGGACCACCGACCGAATATCGTGTTCGACGAGACAATCGTCATCGCTCTTTAAGGCGCCGATGTTAATTACCATGTCGACTTCGCGCGCGCCGTCAAGTATCGAGCGTCGCGCTTCGTAAGCTTTCACGTCCGAGAGCGTTGCGCCCAGGGGAAACCCGATGACAGTGCAAACAGGAATGCCCGTGCCCTGCAGATTACAAGCTGCGGCGCGAACCCAGGTTGGGTTCACGCACACGGATGCGAAACGATAGCGCGCGGCTTCCTCGCAAAGTTTCCTGATGTCTTCATCGGTCGCTTCCGGTTTCAACAGTGTGTGATCAATGAGGCTGGCCCAATCTTTAGCGGAAGAAGTTTGGCCCAACACCAAACCGATGCGTGCAGCGCCCGCGTCAACGATGCGATGCATTCGCTCAGGGCAACGGTTGAAACACTCCGACGTGCAACCGCACATTTTTGCCTGGTCTGCGCCGTCACCATTCAGGCGCGAATAGATCACGTCAGTGATCTGCTCAACCAGTTGTTCGAAATCACCGTTGTGTGAGTTTGTTGGCATGGAAGCTACCCTGACATTGTCATTCTAACATGGGTGCTCACCTGGCCTTTATTGAGGCAGCACAGTCCCAGAAAAGTGTTTGGCAGGTCTCCACGAAGGAACTACTTGTGCAAATACTGTTGCTCGATTGCTTTGATTTTTCCGACTCGCTTTCGATGCCGGTCTTCCGTCATTTCCGTCCCCAGCCAGGCTTGAACAATATCCCGCATCTCGGCGCTGCTTATCGTCTTGCTTCCTAAACTAAGAACGTTAGCATCGTTGTGCTCGCGTGAGTTTCGCGCCACGGCCACCGAATAGCATGCAGCCGCGCGCACCCCCGGCACCTTGTTCGCCGTGATCGCGCTGCCGACGCCGGCGCCGTCAATGACAATTCCTACTTCAGACATGCCGTCGGAGACGCTCTTCGCCACCGCGTAAGCAAAATCCGGATAATCAACCGCGTCCTCGGAATGCGTTCCAAAATCATGGACCTGATGGCCCAACTCATTCAAGAAGCGCTTCAACTCTTCCTTCATTTTGAAGCCGCCGTGGTCAGCGCCCAGGGCAACCATCTTCGAAGTCTTCGAGCCTCGTCTGGGAACTTTCCGGACGATTTCGATCTTCTTTTCGCTGATGAGATCTGCGGCCAGCGGAGTCAAGCGCGCGCCTTCAGCTATCCGCAGAACAGCTCCATCCTGGAGGCCGCGAACATCATCTTCCGTGATCACGGCTTTTGAAGACTCGTCGCGCGTGATGTTGGAGTCAGGCGACTGCGAATGCGTCTTCGGAGTTACATCGACGAAGCGGCTGGGTGTCGAGGTAGACTTAGTTTCTTCCGGACGAGCTTTGTCGAGCACATCCCTAACCAGCGCTCTAATGCGATCGCGTTGGGAGTTATCGTCCATAATCCAGTGAGAAATAGTAAACAGTAGACAGTAGACAGCAAACAGCCGGATGGCGCCGATACATTAACAACTAAATGTCTATCACTTAATCGCTTTCTGCTGATTACTGTTTGCTGTGTGCTGTTTGCTTTCCTACGCCAACGATGGGTCGCGCAAATCAAGCAACCTGCCGGCGCCGGCCACGACCTTCCCTTCCCGTAGCTTCAAATCAACGCGTCCCAAATAGATGCCGCTCTTGCCCACCTGAAAAATGATCGTGTTGCTTCCGTTGGGCGTTTTGGCTACTACCGGCTGCTTCATGAAAGTATGTGTGTGACCGCTGGCAATGAAATCTATTCCATCGACCTGCGCCGCCACCTGCGAATCTCCAACTTCGTTGTCCTTAGGGTTAGGGTAATAACCCAGATGCGTCATCCCGATTACGAGCTGGCAGCGTTCCTGCCCACGCAACAACTTCACAACGCCTCGGGCCGCGCCGACGGGCTCCGAGTACTTCACACCTTTGAAATTCTCGGGCGTGATCAAACCAGTTGGACTGATCCCCAAACCAAACAAGCCGATACGCATGCCTGCAAGCTTACGAACCACATAAGGCTTTACACGACTCTCGAGGGGCGTACCACGCACATCGTAATTGCTGGAAACGAAATCGAAGTTGGCGAACTTCATCGCTGCCGCCAATGAATCTACTCCATTGTCGAACTCATGATTGCCCAGGGTAGCGGCATCGTACCCAATCATCGACATCGACTTGAATTCAACTTCGCCTTTGAAAAAATTGAAGTAGGGCGTTCCCTGAAACGAGTCGCCGGCATCGATGAGCAGCGTATTCGGATTCTCCTTCCGAACTCGCTTCACGAGCGTCGCACGACGCGCCACACCTCCCTTCCCGCCATTTTGTTTGTCGTTGGCCGGGATGGGATCGATTTGCGAGTGGGTGTCGTTGGTGTGGAGAATCGTTATGAGCGTCTCGCCCTTCCCGGGTAACAACAGCGGCGACGCAAGCGACGAAGCGGCATTCGTAAAGAAAGAAGGTGGCGACAGCGTGAAGGCCGCCCCGCCAATGATTGATGCGCTCAGGAATTTGCGTCGACTAATCATTGGGCTGCTCCGTTTCGGTTTGCGGTTTATCGGAACGAAAACGCCCGTCGAGCTTCGCCTTGATCGGCCGGCCCGCGGCAGTTTCTGATTTCACGTAATCGAGTACAGCGTCGCGCATGGTTATGCCCAGCGGACGCAGGTTTTGTCCTTCCTGCAAAATGCTGTAGTCACCACCGCGCTTCACCAGGTAGTCAATCGTGGCGATTGTGTAGGTAGCTTTAGGATCAATCTCAACCTCATTACCCGGGCTGCCGAGTTTTACCGAGACGATTTCGTTCTCCTTTTTCTCGTTGAGCCTAAATGTAATTCGCGCGCCTGATTGAGCGTCACGATGTTTCAGAATCACATCAAAGAAACGACGCAACTGGTCGCCGGTGAGATCCAGTGTTACCAGAGCATTCTCAAAAGGGAGCAGCTCGAAGATATCGCCGGCCGTCAGGTCGCCTTCAGCAATGGCGTTCTTGCGCAGGCCGCCGCTGTTGGTAATCGCGAGCAAGACTGGTTTGCCAAGTTTCACCTGGGCTCGATCCCGTAAAGCGTCCGCGACAAGGTTTCCCAACGAACCGGCGCCGATTCCGCCCTTTTCGAGCTCGCCTGTTGTTTTGCCGATGACCTCATTAAGCGCCCGCACTTTTGGAGCATAGACTTGCAGCATCTTCTCTACCGCAGGGTCGTCTGGGATGCTTGAGTCAACCGTGGCCTGGGTGGCGCGGGCGTGGATATTAGCGGGTTTCGGAGACTGAGCTGGGGCGGCGGCCTGTGCGCTGGCTGACTGCGCAGCGGCTGCCAGCATGCTTAGCACCAGCGCACACCTAAGAAAAGCCGTTCTTATTCGCGACACTATTGCGATCCTTCTGGGTATTAGCGAAAAAATAACAGGCCCGAAGGCGGGAGCCAATTGACCTGCAAGGGAAAGCTTCAATAGTATGTCGCACCGCAATGATGTTAGGCAACCACGCTTGGTCTACAGCAGCACACGGAGTTGGCGTCCTAATCAACTATAGTTTTGTGAAAGAAACATGAAATCAGGAGATGACAAACTTGGCCACACCTTCAGCCCAGATCATGTCGGAATTCCACAATCCAAATCTTGAGACTCTGTTTTCGCAGGAACAGATTCAGACACGAATCAAAGAACTCGGCGCCGAGATTACCCGCGATTATGCGGGCCGCAATCCGCTGTTGATTGGAGTCCTGAAGGGTGCTTGTTTTTTCCTCAGCGATCTCTTGCGCGCTATCGACACGCGTTTGAGTATCGAGTTCATGGCTATCTCCAGCTACGGCTCATCCACGCGCACGTCCGGCGAAGTGCGGATCATGAAAGATCTGGATGTGCCAATCGAAGGCCGCGACATACTCGTCGTGGAAGACATCGTTGACACGGGCCTGACGCTTTCTTATTTACTGGCGAACCTGCAATCGCGTGGCGCCGCCAGCGTGAAGCTGGTTGCACTGCTGGATAAGTTTGAACGACGCGAGAAGGACGTTAACATCGACTACCTGGGCTTCCCCATCCCCGATCATTTCGTCGTCGGCTACGGTCTCGATTACGCGGAACGCTACCGCAACCTGCCTTTCATCGCAGTCTTGAAGAACCCGGAACAGTAGACTATTGATTTCTTTCTTCTCTGTGTGACCTCGCCATATTCTTAAAACGTGAGGAGTTTTCATGAAGAAGCATTTCTCGATCGTTGCCACGTTGTTCTTTTGCCTGACGACATCCACCGCTATCGCACAAACCGATTGGTCGAAGGTTGAAATCAAAGCGACCAAAGTCACCGGCAATGTTCATATGCTGGAAGGCGCGGGCGGGAACATCGGCGTCTCCGTTGGCGGCGACGGAATCCTGATCGTGGACGATCAATACGCTCCGTTAGCCGACAAAATCAAAGCCGCACTAAAGCAGTTGGGAGATGGCAAACTGAAGTTTGTCCTAAACACTCACTGGCACGGGGATCACACGGGCGGCAATGCGGCATTTGGGCCTGAAGCTCCAGTCATTGCTCACGACAACGTGCGCAAGCGCATGTCCAGTGAACAGAAGTCGGAATTCTGGAAGCGAACAACTCCCGCGTCACCCAAGGAAGCGCTGCCGATCATAACCTTCGACCAGTCTTTGACGGTTCATTTCAATGGCGAAGAGATTCGCGTGATTCACTTCCCTCACGGCCATACTGACGGCGACGCTGTCATCTTTTTTACGAACTCAAACGTGGTGCACATGGGCGACCATTTCTTCGCCGGCCGATTTCCCTTCGTCGACCTTGAAAGCGGCGGCAGTGTTGAGGGTTACGCAAGGAATGTTGGCGAAGTAATCAAGAAACTTCCCGCCGGCGTGAAGATCATTCCCGGTCATGGGCCATTATCAACACCCGACGATCTGAAGTCGTTTCACCGGATGCTTTTGGAAACCACGGAGATAGTGCGCAAGAAGATGGCTGCCGGAAAGACCCTGGCTCAAATCAAAACTGAAGGACTGCCTGAGGAATGGAAATCGTGGGGCACAGGATTTATCAAGACTGACGTATGGATCGAGACCATCCATCGCAGCCTCTCCGCGAAGAACTGATCGCAAAAGACAGGATTTACAAGATGAACAGGATGTCGCTCACGCTTGCCTGTTAGCTTTCCTGTTAATCCTGTCAATCGTGTTAATCCTGTCCAGCAAGCTTTAGAGGATTCGAGCCGGCTTCTCCAACCGATAGGAGGCTCGCGAGAAAGCTCTTACCAGCCGTTAGCTTCAAACCAAAATTTTCCGCGATAGTTTGGCCAATGTCTGATAGTGAATCGCGCGTGCCCAGGTTGACGCCGGGACGCGCGTTTTTCCCATAGACCATCAGCGGCGCGTACTCGCGCGTGTGATCGCTGCCTGGGAACGTCGGATCGTTTCCATGATCGGCGGTGAGAATTACCAGGTCGTCATCGCCCATCGCTGCTTCAATCTGCGGCAGGTGTGCGTCGAAGTGTTCGAGCGCGCGTGCATAGCCTTCGGTGTCGCGCCGGTGGCCGTAGAGCATGTCGAAGTCCACAAGATTTGAAAAGATCAAGCCGCGCGTCTTCTGCTTGAGCGCATAAATCGTTTGGTCAATCGACTGCTGATTATTCTTCGCCGTGAGATCCTCAGTCACTCCTACCGAGTCATAGATGGAAGCTATCTTGCCGATGCAGACGACGTCGAGATCTTCATCCTTCAGCGCCGGCAGCAAATTCTTTCGCGGCGGCGGCACTGCATAATCGTGGCGGTTTTCGGTGCGATAAAACGCGCCGGGCTCGCCAAGAAAGGGGCGGGCGATGACGCGGCCGACCTTGTGTTCGCCATCAAGAATCACGCGTGCGGTCTCGCAAATTTCGTAGAGTCGATCGAGCTTGATGACTTCCTCGTGAGCCGCAATCTGAAACACCGAATCTGCGGACGTGTAGACAATCGGTTTGCCGGTGTTGACGTGCTCTGCTCCAAGCTGTTTGATGATTTCGGTTCCCGAAGCGGGAACGTTTCCAAGGATTCCGGGAACACCAGTCTCACTAATGAACCGGTCGAGTACGGGCTGCGGAAATCCATTGGGATAGGTCGGAAAGGCTTCCTCGAGAATGATGCCGGCCATTTCCCAATGCCCGGTCGTGGTGTCCTTGCCGTTGGAACGCAGCGCACACTTGCCAAAAGAACCGCGTGGTTCAGGCGCAGGCATCACGCCCTGCAACGGTCGCACATTTCCCAAACCCCAACTTTGAAGGTTAGGCAGGTTCACCGTTCGCGATTCGCAGATATGGCCCAGCGTGTCGGATCCCGCGTCGCCCCATTCCGGAGCGTC
>JALZOO010000209.1 GCA_030913905.1 Acidobacteriota bacterium | reverse complement strand
CGCAAGATCGCTGTCGTTGCCAATCTCAAACCCCGCAAAATGCGCGGCCATGAGTCACAGGGTATGTTACTGGCGGCTTCGGTGGGCGAGAACGACAAGCCCGTGCTCGCAACCTTCGCCGAAGATGTCCCTAACGGCGCCCGCCTCAAATGAGTCAAAGTTCGAACCGCGAGGTTACGACGCTGACAGGATTCACATGATTTACAGGATTTAGGGAACTAAGATAGTTCGATCATTGTTTCTAACCATCCTGTGAATCTTGTGAATCCTGTCCACACCCTCTCGTTCCTAATTAATCTGTGGTTGCTCGCCGAATTTTTGCGCCAGGCTCCTCAGGTACTTTTCCATCTGCGTGGTGTGCCCGAGCACGTACTTCGACACGAAACGAAAGAAAGGGTTGGGGACCTTCCCAATTTCTGTAATCCTCACGTTGCTACCGCCCGCCGTAGGTTGAATGTCTATTTCCCAGCGACCGCTGAACGGGCCCTCTTCGGCTATCTCCCTTACTATGCGCGTTGGAGGAATTGATTCGGTTGTCATCAACTGCAGCGTGTTGCCATCTTTGTAGTTTTCCTGCCATACCGGTTTGCCGCCGCGGTCACCAACGGAAGTTACACTCTCGACGTCCGAGCGCCACTTGGGTTCGTTCGCGTGATCGTTTATCGCGTCCCAGATCGCCTGCGGTTGTTGCTTCGTGACTAGCGTGCGGGAGACGTGATGCTCTGCGGGAGTAAGCGCACCGACGATTAGCACGATGAGAATTAGAGCCACCACGACTCCGGCAATGATCAGTAACCAGCGTTTCATGGTGCAGTAATCGTAAATGCTGATCAGCAAATAGTAAACGCAAAAAACAGACAAAGATTGCTAACTGAATCGTTCATCTGCCTCTGATTTCCGACCTGTTCGCGGCCCATCTCACCCGCGTCAAACTTGGCACACCATGTGCTCCTGATCATGACAGCGTTGCTCAGACGCTGTGAATTCCCCCAATCACGTCAGACTGCATCGGCTTTTTGGTCTAAACGGTTAGTTCTACCGCACGCGTGGTCAGCTCTGATCGCAGGTGTCAAAAAGCGTAACTCCAAGCGTGACAAAAATCGCCCAGTCGATCGACTAACTTCTCAAACAACAGTTTCAAAAAGTGGGTTTGCAAGGATGACATTCAACAAGATCAATTTTCTTCGTCAAGGCCTTAAGGTAGTTTCCTCAGGCGTTCTGCTGCTGGCCTTCATCACCAGCCCGACGCTTACCGCTCATGCCGCACCCAAGGGCAGTCAGGCGAAGACAAGAAAGGCGCTTAACGAGAATCCTCAGAAAGCACGCGATACCAAAGCTTCAAAGAATCGTGCGGACGCTCGAGTCTCGACCGCCAGGAATTTGAGCAGCCCGAACCGTCGCGCTCAAACTGAGCTGAACGCTCGAAGGAAAGTTGAAGGTAACTCGGCAAGAAACATTTCGAACGCACGCAAGCCGTCTGCAAAATCAGCTTCGAAGACGCGTGAAACAAATGCTCAGTCCACTCCGTCAAAGCGCCAACGAGCCGTCGAGGCGCGACGTGCTGAAGCGCAACGACGTGCAGATGCTCAGCGCCGTGCGGAGGCTGAACGCCAAGCTGCAATAGCCCGCGAACTGGCTCGTGATCAAGGGTTGAGAGACTACGTTCACGCGATGATTGCGAAAGATGACCTTAGCGGTGAGGATCCGGAAGTGCGCCGCGCAGCAGTCAACGCCCTGGGAAACCATGCGGGCACGGTAGTGGTCATGAATCCACAGACCGGGCGCGTCTATTCCATGGTGAATCAGGAATGGGCAATGCGCGAAGGATTCAAACCCTGTTCGACTATCAAGCTCGTCACTGGTCTGGCAGGACTCAACGAGAATGTTATTAACCCAAGCGACCCCACAAAGATTTCTGACAACGGCCAGGTGAATTTGACGAAGGCGCTCGCCTATTCCAAAAACGAATACTTCCAGCAGGTGGGTGAACAGGTTGGTTTCGATAAGATGGTTTCATACTCGCGCAAGTTTGGTTTGGGTGAGAAGACTGGTATCAACTCCCGCAACGAGTTTCAGGGTAGCGTGCCGGGGTCAGCGTCGCGGGGCAACATCCATCGGATGTCGTCGCACGGGGATAATTTTCAGGTCACCGCGTTGCAACTGGCCACGCTCGTTTCGGCGATGGGCAACGGCGGAAAGTTGTTGACTCCTTTCGTGGCCCACACGCGACAGGACGAGATGCGCTCTAAACCGAAAGTGCGCCGCCAGATTAATTTGGACTCCAGCGCCTGGCGGAACATGATGCCGGGAATGGTGGGCGCCGTGAACTATGGTTCAGGACGACGCGCGCACGATTCAACACAGACGATTGCCGGCAAAACGGGCACGTGTATCGAGCAGGGGACCTGGGTCGGACTTTTCACTTCCTACGCCCCAGTCGCGAACCCCAAGTTGGCAGTAGTCGTAATTGCGCGCGGCGCCGATGCGAGAAGTCATTTCCCGGCAGCCGTCGCAGGCCGCATCTATCGTGAGTTGAACGGTCGCTTTGGCATCGAACCCCGCATGCAGGTGGCATCGACACCGAAGTTATATCAACCTGAAGAAATGGCTGTCGCAGACGATGACGAAGAAGAAAACAGTGCTAATGAGGAAATCGCAGGGAAGCATCAACCGCGGCCACTTTTGAATACCAACGCTTCGGGTGACAGTAAAGTAAGGCGTGTAATGCTCCAGATTCAAAATCGCATCGAACCAGCAGCGAAGCCTATAGTGCTCAGCAGTCCCGCCCCGGCCACCGTAAACGCAGTAACGCGGCCGCGCCGCGTCAGTGTTGGAAGGTAAGAAGAGTTCGAGAACGATGCAGTAGGCAATACCAATCGTTATTAAATGAAATGCCGCGACTCATCATCGCGGCATTTTGTTGTTTGGAATGGGGAATTTTTCAGCTCGCCAAAGCAAGCCGGTGACACACGGTTAATTTAGGGGTAACCGAGGATACGTCCAAATACGCTTCCGCTGTTGTTTCCCTGGTAACGCCGATAGCCCGCATATTGCCGATATCCCTGGTTGTAACCCTGCACAAACCCGTCTCGATAAGCTGTTGAAGAGGCGTTCCGGTAATGACGGGAACGCTGTGGGCTGTAACTCTGACCTCTTCGTCCATCGCTCGAACCAGTTTCGAGCCCCTGCCGATAACCACGATCCAATTCAATCTGGTAACCGTTGTTGTAGCCGCCATTGCGGCCGTAGATACCGTAGCCATCGTTGCGACGATAGTAACCATCGTTGCGGTAATGATCGTCATGTCGCCGAGAGTTGCGCCATCGACCCGAATCGCGGTCGCGATTGCGATCCCTTCGCCAGTCGCGGTCGCCATCTCGTCGCCAATCGCGATCTCGCCGGCCATCGCGGTTACGGTCGTATCTACCGTCGTTGCGATACTG
>JALZOO010000180.1 GCA_030913905.1 Acidobacteriota bacterium | reverse complement strand
GTGTTGAAGCCAAAGAATGAAGGGCCTGCGGCTTACGTGTTTCCCGGCGACGATCCGCGTTTGGCGAACCAGGCAGAGTTGCTCCGCACAATTCAAAGACAGGGTTGCGAGGTGCATCGCGCCACGGCGCCGTTTACCGTTACACTGAAAACAAAGAAGGCGGCATCAACCCCGTCTCCCTCAGAATCGCCCGCCGCTTCGCCCTCGCCCAGCGCTTCGCCGTCGCCAACGGCAACCGCCGCTGAGCCTCGAACCTTCCCCGCCGGAAGTTACGTCGTGCGAATGGACCAGCCATACAGCCGGATCGCGGACGCGATCCTGGATCACCAATACTGGGCGCCTAACGATCCGCAGCAGGACGTTTATGACGATACGGGATGGACGATGGGCGAACTCGGCAATCTTCAGGTGGTACGCGTTACCGACACAAGAGTCCTGACCGCTCCGATGGAGCGCATTAATGTTGAGGTAAAGGCCTTAGGCGGAATAAACGGCAGCGGCTCGGTGTATCTCATCAACCACAACGCCGACAACGCGCTGGTGGCATTGCGTTATCGTTTGAAAGATGTAGCCGTAGAAACTGCGGAAGAACCGTTTGACGCGGCGGGCCGAAAGTTTAACCGCGGATCTTTCATCATCCGCAAGGCCAACGCAGATGAGCTGAGACGAGCGGCAGCGGATCTTGAAGTGCTGGTTTATGCCGTGGAGGCTGCTCCGGCGGTAAAAACACATCCGGTCAAAGCTCCTCGAATTGCGTTGATGCACACATGGCTGAGCACGCAGGATGAAGGCTGGTGGCGTCTGGCTCTCGATCAGTTGGGCGTGCCTTACGCCTACATCAGTACGCAGGATGTCGCGAAGGAGCCGGAGTTGAGACGCAAGTATGACGTGGTAATTTTCGGACCAGTGGGAACCGGTGCTAGTGCAATCATCAAGGGCTTGCCAATGTGGGGTAATCCGTTACCCTGGAAAACCACGCCATTAACGCCGAACATCGGCAAGATTGATTCAACCGACGATATGCGTCCAGGGCTGGGCCACACCGGCCTGGTAAACCTGCAGAAGTTCACCACGGAGGGCGGCCTGTTGATCGGAGTCATGGATACGGCAGAGCTTGCCGTCAATTCAGGCTTCACGCCCGGGCTATCAATCTCGCAATCAGATCGGCTAAAAGCAATCGGCGTAGTGCTGCGGTCGAAGGTGGTTGATGCTGCCAGCCCTATTGCCTACGGCTACGGTGATTCGCTTCCGATCTACTCTTTCAACGGACCACTCTTCAACATGAGCAACCTGGCAAGCGGAAGCGGTGTACGGCAGCCTCCGCCGACGCGCACGACCGGACGCGGCTCACCGGACGATCCTGATGTGGTGCAGGGTCGCCCGGCGGTTGAAGCACCTGAGATTCCGACAGCGGAAGTTTGGCAAGCGTTGCCGTTGACCGACGAGCAACGGCGTAACGGAATCAATATCATTCCGCTGGCGATGCGGCCGCGCGTCGTCTTTCGTTACGCAGACAATAAAGATTTATTTGTTTCAGGTTTGCTGGACGGCGGCGACG
The DNA here is from genome assembly GCA_030913905.1 of Acidobacteriota bacterium. GTDB lineage: Bacteria > Acidobacteriota > Blastocatellia > Pyrinomonadales > Pyrinomonadaceae > PSRF01. The sequence goes on along the minus strand of JALZOO010000180.1, from coordinate 1,185 downwards.
AAATCGCGCAGCGAGCAATGGTTGTCGACATTCCCTCGGGACAGGGCCATATCGTGCTCTTCTCGAATAACCCGATGTGGCGTGGACAAACCAGAGGAAGCTATTTTCTTGTCTTCAACGCGATTCTGAATTTCGACAATTTGGGCGCCGGACGAAAACTCGACGAGAAGTGATTTTTGTTGCAGAACCGTGAGCGGTAGCGAGCGGATGCTGCGGTCAACTTAGCCAGCGGTAAGGCAGCGGTTACAAATTCGAATGTTATCGCCCACCATGAAAAGAACCAAGCATTGCAGAACCGCGAGCGGTAGCGACAGAAACGGTGCATGATCGGAGCGTAGACCATGTCTGCCGCTTACCAGTAAACAGTGCGCGTTTACTCACCGGCTCAAGGTTGCTGTACCATTAACTCATGCCTGAAAAGAGTATCCAGGAAACTTACGCGCCGCGGCTCGCCTGCTTTGGTTGCGGGCCCGCGAACGAAAAGGGTTTGCACGTCCGCAGCTTTCCCGAGGGCGAGGTTGTAATAGCTGAATGGACGCCGAAGCCTGAATATGAGGCTTTCCCCGGCATGTTGAGCGGGGGAATAATCGGGACGTTACTCGATTGTCACTGCAACTGGACGGCTGCTTACTTCTTGATGAAGAAGTCCGGCCTGGACCGTCCGCCATGCACCGTGACTGCCGACTACACAATCAAACTCCTGCGCCCCACGCCTTCGGATCAGCCAATTCGTTTGGTCGCGCGGCCGGTTGAGTTGATCGAGGACCGCGCCGTGATTGAAGGTGAGCTGTTTGCGCACGAGAAAATAACTGCAACGTGCCGGGGGACTTTCGTCGCAGTAAAGCCTGGCCATCCGGCTTATCACCGTTGGTAACTTGTAACGCAAACTGCTAGTTTGCTGCGCCCTGTTCTTGTAACGCAAACTTTAGTTTGCGTCGCCTGTTCTGGTAACGCAAACTTTAGTTTGCGAAGTTTGTCATTAATTTCAACGTCATTAATATGCGGGAGCTACGCAAACTGAAGTTTGCGTTACGAAACCGGAGCCTACGCAAACTAAAGTTTGCGCTACAAGTTTGCGTTAACTAAATGTCTTACCTAATTCAACGTCCACGCCGCCTACGCAGAACCGAAGGCTTGCGCGCACTGGTGCGCGAGACTCGACTTGCCCCTGAAGATTTCATACTG
>JALZOO010000158.1 GCA_030913905.1 Acidobacteriota bacterium | reverse complement strand
GTTCAGACCAGGAGTTTACGGCGAATGAGGTAACAGGCGATCGCCGTCTCGAGTTCAACAACAGCGCAGGAGAGATGTTCAGCATCGACGTTAACGTTACTGCCTATGTGCGCGGGGCCTCAGGCGGTGGCGTTGGTGGAGCGGCAGCTCCGGCTGAAGGCGGCACAGGCGGCAGCGGTTCGTCCGGAACCGGCACGCTATCGGCGCCGAAAGTCATGCGGATAACTGTCAATCCTTTGACCAAGTCAGTTACGGCTAAGCTGCTCTAGTCGGGGGGAACAGCTAAGCCGAAACGAGCGCGTGAGGGCGAAAGCTCTCACGCGCTTTTTATTTTGGGAGTCACTTAGGACGGTTACTCGGTCTTCTGCGGATTAGCAATCAAACGCGGATCGCCCAAGCGCTCAATGACGAGGTTAGTCACCTCAAGCAGTGAATGCTCAGGACTCAACTCTGCGAGCGTGGTTCCTATCAACGTCATCCACGAGACAGTGAGGTGCTCCTTGTATTTCGTCGTCCCAACACGGTGGTGATTCAGGAAGCGAAACAACCCAGCGCGCATGCTGTCGAGAGCCTGGTCGGGAGTTGAGTTACGGAGATACCAAACGGCTACGGTCAGATGCTCGCGATGAGTGAATGCGTCTTTCGCGATCCAGCAGCGTTCGAAGCCTTCGACTACTGCTTCAATCTCTTGTTCATTCTGATAGTGCATTCGCATTGGGGCTTGGATTAGATTTTCCATTTCTCATTTGACATTTCTCATCTGTCATTTAAAGCAGTTACCTGTCTTTTCAATGAGAAATGAGAAATGATATATGGAAAATGTTCGGGTAAACCGCTAAAGGATTTAACTCAGCAACGACAGGACTGTCTGTCCTACGCCAAAAAAGAAAGGACAGACAAAATGTCTGCCCCTTAAAAGTTTGTTTTACTTACTCGTTTTATTTAGCGGCTGCCTGATTCGCGCTACTCGTCAGCCGTGATTTGTAACGGGCCGCTGCGTTTTTGTGCAACGCGCCGTTCTGTACTGCCTTGTCGATCGTTGAAATTGTCCTTGGAAGGAGCTCGGTTACTTGTTTCGTGTCGCCCGTTCCAACCGCGCTTCGCAGGTTCTTGATTGCAGACCTGACCCGGCTGCGGTTCCCGCGATTTATCTTCCGGCGGTTCTCGTTTTGCCGCATCCTTTTTTCTGCTGACTTATGATTTGGCATCAAAATCTCCAGTAAGCACTCTAATTATTGCTAGTAATAGTATTTTCAAAACCAGTGTTGCACGCCAGGTTCCGTCGCGCAAGTGACGGAGTATAGGGACCACCTTTGGGAGTGTCAAGCGGACCCATCCGATCTTATTTGACACGCATTGAGGCCTGTAGTAGCGTCGAAGTCATAGTATGTCGCCAACTGTTTTCGAGACTCACACTCCCGCACATCGTTTCAATTTCGCCATTCCATCAGGTTCTTCAGAAGGAGATTGTCCCAGCTCTTGAAACAAATCGAACTACCACCTCGCGGCTTGGAAACCCTTTTTGGGGTTCACGACCAGAACATCAAATACCTCGAATCCCTGCTCGATGTCCGCATCGATGCGCGCGGTCAGGACGTCTCGATCGACGGTGACCCCCAGGACGTCGTAACTGCGCAGAGCATCCTGGAAGACTTCTCCACCCTGTTTCGAGAAGGAAGCACGTTCACTGATAAAGAGTTGCGCGAAGCGTTTGCGCAGATCGCCGAAGATCGTGCCTTCAGTCTTCGCGATTACTTCACTAAGGCTCGCTTCAATCCTGCGGGCAAGAAACAGGTTGCGCCAAAGTCAGCGACTCAACGCAAATACATTCAGGTCATCCAGGAGCGGGACGTCGTTTTTGGCATCGGCGTGGCCGGTACGGGCAAAACTTACCTGGCGGTTGCGTTGGCGGTACAGGCGCTAATGCAGAAGCAGGTTAATCGCATTGTGCTGGCGCGGCCCGCGGTTGAGGCGGGAGAGAAGCTCGGCTTCCTGCCCGGTGATTTGCAGGAGAAAGTCGATCCCTACCTGCGTCCGCTCTATGACGCGCTGTTTGATCTGATCGACTACGAACGCGTAACGAAGCTGCTCGAGAAGCAGGTAATCGAAGTCGCGCCGCTCGCGTTCATGCGCGGGCGCACGCTGTCTGACGCCTTCATCATCCTTGACGAAGCGCAAAATACCACCAGCGAACAGATGAAGATGTTTCTCACGCGCATTGGTTTCGGTTCCAAGGCCGTCATC
>JALZOO010000127.1 GCA_030913905.1 Acidobacteriota bacterium | reverse complement strand
GGGCTAAGGGCGCAGTGATAGGCGCTGTCGTCGGCGCCGCGGGCGGAGCCGGCTCAGTTTATGTTCAGGGCAAGGACCATCTGGAGCTTCCCACCGGCACGGAAGTAACGATTCGGTCCAGTGCGCCGGGCAGATAGCTGATAGTTGATAACGTATTCGACAAAACCGATCCACGAAGTCACACGAAAGTTCACTAAATAAATTTAGTGTTGCTTAGTGTGATTTAGTGGATTGGTTTTTTTTAATCTGATTTGCACCGAGGCTCTAGCTCGGTGATGTGCTCAAGGTGAAAGTTATGGGGAAACCGTTTAAACGGTTTCTGATTTTGGTGGAGCCCTTGATCCACCGGGCTAAAGCCTCGGTGCTAATGAGAACGCCGGAAGTCCAGACTCTAAACATCGTGGTGGCAACTATTCTTCCGTTTCGTCCTTCTCGTCCTGCAAGCTTTCCTTGTCGACCCCCGGGCTATAGCTTGTGAAAAGCGGAATCGAGGATTCGTCAACGGGGCTTTCGGAGACGGCACCCTTGTTCTCATCATCATCCTTCAGCTCCTGGCCCAGTTCGTTGCCGGCTTGCCAGTTGTTTGTGTCCTCTGTTGAATTTAGTCCGGCTTCGACACCTTTCTTGAAATCACACACAATGTTTGTCGTTTATATGTGTGTTGCCGCACAGACCGATGCTTTCGACTGGTCTAGTCTGACAACCGCTAATAAAGCTTCCCCAATTAATAGGAGAATTTATGCAGTTAGACCCCCAACCGCGCGTTCTTTGTGTTGATGATGATCAAGATTCTCGAGAGATGTTAAGCCTGATATTGAAGTTCTGGCGAATTGAAACCAAAGCAGTCGGAACCGCAGCCCAGGCTTTGTCGTCGATCGAAAAAGAACGATTTGACCTTTACTTGCTGGACGCCTGGTTGCCTGATCTCGATGGCTTTGAGTTGTGTCGCCGAATGCGTGAACTCGACCCACACACGCCGATTCTTTTCTTTTCCGGCGCGGCCTATGACACGGATAAGAAGAAGGGCATTGAGGCGGGAGCCAATGCTTACGTGGTTAAGCCCGATCTTGATGGCCTGCACGGAAGTATCACGCAATTCGTCTCTCATGCGGCCAGCGCCGCCGCCTAGCTACCTCATCCCGACACTGGACTAGTCTACGGTTTCCACAATCAGTTAGAGTTAGTACTACACTTGCGTAACAAATGGACGAAGAGATGACAACCGCAACTGCGACAAGCAGAACAACGGACGAAGCTGAGATTCGCAAGTTAATCGATGATCGCGAAAAGGCTGTCCGCGCCAGGAACGCCGGCGGAGCTGTAGCCAATACTGCGGAGGACATCGTGTCTTTTGATGTAGTAAACCCGCTGCAACGAACTGGATCAGCGGAACTCAAGGAACGCGCTGAGGAATGGTTCGCTTCGTTCCAGGGCCCTATTGGCTACGAGATGCGCGACCTCAAGATTACTACCGGTGATGACCTGGCGTTCTCCCACGGCCTCAGCCATGTCAACGGAATGCGGCAGGAAGGCGGACATCTCGACATGTGGTGGCGCACGACGCTTTGCTTCAGCAAGATTGAAGGCAAGTGGATGATCACGCACGAACATAACTCTGTGCCTTTCGACGTTAGCACCGGCAAGGCGTCGCTTGATCTGAAGCCTTAGCAGTCCAGCGAGTGGCCGTTCATGCTTTTCAAGTCTCATAAACCTCATGAGTCCTAATTTGGTTTTCTCTGTGGAACCTCCGAGGACACAGAGCACGCACAGAGATCGAGACTCGTCCGACTTTTGAGGCAAAGCTTAAGGAGCAAGCTCATGGAAGAAGAAGTAGTTGTGCTGAAGACTTTCAACAATGAAGTTGATGCCGAGATGGCTCAACAAATGCTTCGCGACGCCGGCGTGAAGTGCTTCGTATCTAAAGATGACGCGGGCGGCATGGAGCCACAACTTCAGGGAACAGTGGGTGTGCGTTTGATGGTTAACCGTGCCGACGCTGAGTCCGCACAACAGATACTCAGTAGCGTGATTTCAAATTGAACAGCGTGGTTTGCTGTAGGCGTCCAACATCAAACAAAGATCGGAGTCTCTTGCAGCAAACGAATCAGAAGGCCTCGCAACTGGTTGAAGTTGTCGGGGCGCGTTACATGCACGTTGTGGCCGAGCGCAACTTCTTCACCCTCGTCGATCTCCTCAATGCAAAAGACAACCACCGGTACATCCTCTCCTACATTTGCAGTGTCGCGGATGCGACGTGCGGTAACAATGACTTCGCGCGGTAACCCGGCCAGACTCACCAGAATCAGGTCAGGCCGCTGCCGCTGGGCACTCTCGACCGCGTCTCGTTCATCTCGGGCGACTGACACGCGATGGCCATCGGCCTGCAGCAGCTTTTCAATGCCATCCCGCGTTTCCGCGACATCTTCAACTACCAGGATCCGGCTGGGCGTGTTGTCTTCTATAATCATCGAAATACTTTGGTCGCTTACGTCTGTCACCAATGGATTGGTTCCAAACCTGTCACCGAATGTGTTGTGTAACGCAAACTGTTAGTTTGCGGCTGATCTTGTTGGCCACCATCGCAAACTAACAGTTTGCGCTCCTTGCAATGTGCAACCACCAAAAGTCCACACCACCTAACTGACGCATGGAACTTAAGGATGGTGATGAACCGTGGATGTCGAAACCCGATATTAACCAATGGTACGACTGCGAATCCGACTTGTCCGTGCGGCAACACACATATGGGACGAGCAGATTCTGCTGATTTCGTTCACTTAGTTCTTAAGCGGCGTTTTCTGCCGCAAGTGCATGGATTTGTGAAGGCAGCATTCAACTCTTTGGAGTGCGCCGACCTGTCGGCGCTTTGGTCCTACTGACATCAGTGGTTCCTGGAGGTTGAATACTGGATGAGGGGGCGCCCGGCCACCTCAGGCCAAAGCGCCGCACTCCAAGGAGGTCGCAGTTGCAGTCGATCATGATTCACGATTCACGATTTACGATTCACGATTCACGTTCCGCTAGTTCCTTGTACATGATGGTCGTGCCTTCGAGCTCGGGTGTCAGCGCACCGCGTGCGAAGCGTGGAATGACGCCTACTGTGACGTAGTCGAGCGACCTGTACAGCGATTCGGCATTGCTAGTGGTCACTGTGTCCAAAGTTAGCAAGGACCTTCCTTCGGCTCTGGCAATCTTTTCCAAAGCGAGCATTAATGCTCTGGCAATTCCCCGGTGGCGTGCCTCGGGGTGGACCAAGAGATTTGCGACAGCAGCCCGGTGTTGCTGATTCGGCGGCATCTCCAGTTCGAGTTGGACCGTTCCCACGATGCGTTCACCTAGACGTGCGATCAAGACTCGACGCGCACCAGCGCGCATCCCGGGGAAAACTTTGTCGACCCAGAAAGCGCGCGCCTCATTGATGGAGAAGGGCGTGAAGAAGCTGACGCCCGCGCCCGCATGTACGACGGCGTGCAACACCTCGGCCAGCATGTCTAGTTCGGCGTCGACGTAGTCAGCTCTGGAAGCGTCGATACACCATTCCTCAATCCCGATGTCTGCCAATGAATACATTGAATCTGTCATGA
>JALZOO010000100.1 GCA_030913905.1 Acidobacteriota bacterium | reverse complement strand
GCCTTCTCGCGTGGCGGCAACTTTCAATTTCTGCAGCTCGTCTTTGGTTATCTGCTCGGCCGTATCGTGATAGCCCTGTTGTTCATACCTTCTTACTTCCGCGGCGAATTGATGACTGTCTATCAGCTACTTGACCGCCGCTTCGGCGGCAAGATCAAAGTGGTGGCGGCATCGCTCTTCATCGTGATGCGGAACATCGCCGATGGAATACGCTTACTGCTGACAGCGATTGTATTGGCCGCGGTCTACACCTCATTTCAGCCGGCCGCAAACGCCGAAGTGATAATTATCGGATCAGTTGTACTCATCGGTTTGGCGATGATTATCTTTACTTACTTCGGCGGGATGGAAGCCGTCATTTGGGTTGAGGTGATTCAGCTCGGGATTTACATCGTCGGAGCTATTGCCGCCGCGGTGATTTTAACGACTGCTATCGATGGTGGACTCAGCGCGGCAATCAGCACGGCGACGCAATACGGCAAATTTTCACTTTTTGATTTCTCCCTCGACATCACGAAGACCTTCACGTTCTGGGCTGGGCTGATCGGCGGTTGCTTTCTGACGATGAGTACGCACGGAACGGATCAATATTTGGTGCAGCGTTACCTGTGCACCGATCGACCGAAGCGGGCGGCCGCCGCGTTGCTGACGAGCGGCGCAATCGTGCTGGGTCAATTCATCGGATTTCTATTTATCGGCGTGCTGCTGTTTGCGTTCTATCACCCCTTCAACGATCCCGGTTACACAACGGCGACCGCCACCGCCTTTCCATTTACCGGCGGGGACCGCGTGTTCCCGGATTTCATCACGCGACACCTGCCGCCCGGACTCTCGGGCTTGGTCGTAGCAGCCATCTTCGCGGCTGCTATGTCTTCATCGCTCAACTCGATCGCGGCCACCGCAGTCAACGATCTCTACAAGCCTCTGCGGGCCCGTAAATCTGACAAGCATTATCTGAAGGTGTCGCATTTGCTGACGCTGTTCTGGGGTGTCGTGCAGATTGCCGTGGCCCTGGCGTTGCGAAACAAAAACCGCTCGGCGCTGGATCTGGCGCTCTCCATCGCCTCATTGATAAACGGCCCAATACTTGGCGTGTTCTTGGTCGGTGTATTTCTAAAGCGCGTCAGCCAGACGCCGGCTTTGATCGGCATGTTAGCCAGCAGTGCCGCGATGCTTTACATTTACTTCGCAACAAAGATTGCCTGGACGTGGTATGTCTTCATCGGCAGTAGCATCACTCTTATAGTTGCGTGGCTGGCAAGCCTTGCCTTTGCGCCCGCGCCGGCAAGCCGGCGGGACGAACTCGCGCCAGGTACGCGCTCGAACAACTAGTTCTCAGGGAGAGACATTTACTGATGCGTCGGTCTCAATCAATTCGCTTTGCTATCGGTTGGCTGACGGCGATGGTCGTTTGCTTGGCACCGCTTACGGCCCGGACTCGTGCATTGACAACCAGCGCAACTCCGAACGTCGTCATTTCAGAATCGACTGCCGCAACTAAATCGTTCCCGCGTGAGCCTTCACGTGAAGCGTTGAAGTGGGCCGACAAAGAGCTGCGTCGGATGTCGGTGGACGAAAAAATTGGCCAGTTGATTTCGGTGGCAGTCAATGCAACGTTTCTAAATCAAGACAGCGATGCCTTTCGCACTTTGAAGCGTCAGGTTGAAGAGAACCACGTAGGCGGCATCATTCTTTTTCGCGGGCCGGTTTATGAGTCTGTCGTGCTCATGAATCGCATGCAGCAGCATGCGCGTTATCCTCTCCTGATTTCCGCAGACCTTGAAGCGGGGTCGGGCATGCGCTTTGACGACACGGTCAATTTTCCCTGGAACATGGCCCTCGGGGCGACAGGAAACCCGGATTATGCGCGCCGTCAGGGCGAAGTGACTGCGCGTGAAGCTCGGGCCATGGGAGTACATCAAATCTACGCGCCTGTTGTGGACGTGAATAACAACGCGGCTAATCCCGTGATCAATGTTCGTTCGTACGGTGAGGATCCTTTAGAGGTGGCGCGATTCGCAGCCGCTTTCACGGAAGGCGCTCAAAAGGGTGGAGTCATTGCTACGGCAAAACACTTTCCTGGCCACGGCGACACCGCCGTCGATTCACATCGAGGTCTCCCAGAAATCAACGTCGGCCGTGACCGCCTAAACGCCGTCGAGCTGGTTCCATTTCGGGCGGCCATTGATTCCGGCATTGGAGCCGTCATGGTGGCCCACGTGGGCCTGCCGCAAATCGATCCGTCTACCGTCAAACCACTTCCACGCGATAAAAGGATTCGACCGATTGATACGGACGAAGCCGGGGAAATCGTCGCTGAGAAGGCCTCAACCCCTGCGACCGTTTCACCGGTAATCGGCAGATTGTTGAGAAACGATCTGCGCTTCGGCGGAATGATAATTACGGACGCGATGGACATGAGTGGCCTGACTATCTACTTCAACCAGGAGGAAGCGGCCGTGCGCGCGCTCGAAGCGGGCGTCGATCTGCTGCTCAAGCCGGCGGACAATGATGCCGTTTTTCGTGGCGTGCGGGAGGCGGTGCGCAGCGGCCGGCTGACAGAGAAACGGATCGAGGAGTCAGCGCGCAAGCTGCTGGCCGCCAAGTATGATCTTGGGTTGGTGCATCAGCGAATAACGCCGCTCGACGAAATCGATCGCATAGTTGGTAGCCGCGACGTAACCGCGCTGGCGCGCGAAATCTCCGAACATGCAATCACGCTGGTGCGAAACGATGACAACCTGGTTCCGCTCAGTAAACTAAAAGCCGATGCGCGCGTTGTTAATATCGCCATCACTAACGGGGATGATCGGTTGTGGGTCGCAAATTCTTTCGTCTCGGCAATGGCTCGGTCCGGGCGAAAAATGGAGACAGTTGTGCTCGACGATCGTTCATCTGAGAGCGATGTGCAGAAGGCACTTGAAAAGGCAAAAGGCGCGGATGTGGTCATCGCTTCGCTTTATGGCCGCGTCAGAACAGGGCAGGTACGCAGTGTAGGATTGCCCGAACCGGGAGCGAAAGCTCTCATGGCACTCATCTCCAGCAAGACTCCTGTGGTTGGTATTAGTTTTGGAAATCCATATTTGCTCCAGGAGTTTCCCGGACTGCGTACTTATTTGGTTGCTTATGGCGACATGCCCAGCCTGCAACAAGCCTCAGCGCGCGCAATCATGGGAGAGATCGATATCACGGGAAAACTGCCGATCTCTTTGCCAGGGCTTTATCCGCGTGGGACGGGAATTCAGTTGAAGGCAGCGCGCTGAAATTACGTCAAACGTTCGCAGGTGACGACTAGAAATCTATTGCAACGATCGACCGGATTACCATCTGCTTGAAAAAGATGAGTCAACGAACCTGCGATGGTTTGCTTACCCGTTTTACCCAGGGCTGCGCTGCGCTTGCCCTGGGCTACTGTCATTCCGCCCGCTCCGCGGGCTGGTTGAGTTTCCAAACCTCACACTTGATTTACCCTCGCATTAGCCTCCTGATCCTGATTGTTTGCTCCCTACCCGTCTATTCGTTTGCACAACTCCCGGTAGCTAATCCCGCCACCGTTTCTGTTTCTGCTCGCCATCTCACTCAGATGGACGATGTCATTAACAAAGCTATTGCAGAGCGTCGCTTGCCCGGGGCCGTAGTTTTGGTTGGGCGCAACGGTCGGATCGCGTGGCGCAAAGCCTATGGCTCGCGCGCAGTCGAACCGTCTCGTGAAGCAATGACCATGAACACCATTTTCGACGTGGCAAGTCTTACCAAGGTGGTTGTAACTGCGACGAGCATCATGATTTTGGTTGAGCAAGGTAAAG
>JALZOO010000089.1 GCA_030913905.1 Acidobacteriota bacterium | reverse complement strand
GTTACTTTGAAAGTTGGCCCCGGACTGCGCCGCCGGGAAATTCGGCGTTATGCACGTTCACGTAGTAATCGCCCGGCTTCTTGATGATTAGCTTGATCTTCTCCTGATCCAATTCCACACATTCCTTTACCGGCCCATCCGAAGGCGTCTTCAGAGTCACCAGCACAGGTCCAGCGACGTCGGCGCCGCCCGTGTGGATATGGGCGGCAGTCGCCACGGCGATATTTGAAACAGCCAATTCATAGCAGATCTGATTTTGACCGGGATTCAGAGTGACTTTGAATGTGCCGGCCCCGTCGGTGTCACCCGGACCCGGAACCTCGGCTGCGCCTGTGAGGTTCGTTGTCAGGGGCCGCCCGCCGTGCTCCGTCTGCTGCCCTGCGAGCACGATGGTGACGGCAATAACCAACACAAACAGAACTATCGGACCTTCTAATCGCTTCATTACAAAACCTCCTGCATTCGTTGGAAACGTGAGAGGTCATACTCTAGCCTCAACTACATGCGTATATGCTGATGATTGTTTGTCATTTGTGTGAAGATTGCTCCATTTGAACGCGGGCGGCCCGCCCGCGTTCCCAGCAATCACTTACCGGATCGCATTGAAGAATAACGAGTAAGTTGCGAGGGATTGGCCGCGGTATTGAGGGCGAAAGCCAAAGAGTATGACGCGCCCTTTGCCGAGCCTTACTTCTACCAACGCTGCCTTTCCCTTCAAGCGCTCGGCACCCAGCAACCAGCCAGACAACAGCGGATTACCGTTGGCGGGATAGCGGGCAATAATCTTGACACTTGGATCATCCAGCCGTGCGCTACCCCGACCCGTCGGGGTTCTGACGACCTCAAACACCGGCGAGTCTTCGACCCAGGCAATGCTTTCTCGAGGCATTTTTCTGGCAATTGGATGTGAAGTGTCGAGCTCAATGCGCAGAATAGAACCAGGCACGAAGAACTGTTTTTCCGATAGACCCGCAACAACGTCGCGCACTGGAAGTTTGAATTGCTCGATAGCGAAATCCGACGCCCGGTTCAGACATACCAACGTGCCACCTTGTTCGACAAACTCACGCAAAGCTTTTACCCCTTCAACGCCAAGCCCGCCTGTGTACTCCGGCGGCATCGCACCGGACCGGTGACCGTTTAGAATCATGCGCGGGTCCTGGTCTGGGAGGACAATTGCGTCAAACTGCTTATGCAAATTGCCCCCTCGTGCCTCTGCATCTTCAAGAGTGCGATAGAAGAGGCAACGGAAAGACGTTGAAGCGTCCTTATCGAGTACCCAGCGAGTCCAACCTTCGTCCATTGCAGGAGAGTGCGAACGATAGAGTGCGCGCCGCGTAGCATCACCACAGCCACCATTACCTCCCACCCCTTGCTCAGGCTTCGCCTTTGGCAGCGCGAAGGGAGCGTAGATGGGATCGACGGGAACTCCCATGAGTAATGGAAGCGTGTGTGCAGTTACGTCATAGGGTTGACTAGGATGGCCTGCGGAATCGCGCAGGTCGGGATATCGCTGAACCTCGAGGAGCGCTTTTGCAAAGCCGCCGTAAGGTTGGGCCATACGAACGACCGCGGTGCCCTGGGGATACCTGCGCCTGTTTGCTGTGAACGCGCCCGGGTAATCGACCTTCACTCCTCCTCGCTCCAGGATCGTATCCAGGGTCCCCGCGTTGTCAGCATCAGGAATCACAAACGCGAACAGTTCGCCGGTCTTCCGTAGGCGCACAGCCTCCTTCCCAATCTGATAAAACCTGCTCAGCCACCCCTCGCGATTTTGCGATGCGTGTGTCAACAACGTGAACGCCGCTGTTGTCATGTAGTTTGTGATGTCGCGAAGTTTCCATTCACCACCACGCCAGACTGGACCGAACTTGTCGGATTCTTTCTGTGGATCGTAACCCTCGCGCGAACGCAGTTGTTCAAATGTGACTGTGATTGGGCTGGCGATGCGTGCCGAAGCCGTCTCCGAAAGAATCCGAACTCCGCCGTGATAGTGGGAATAAGCGCGCGACGGCGACCATGCATCGTAAGTTGAACCCGTGGTTATTCCCTGGAACCCATTCTTTCGCATTTCGCCAGCCATCCAGTTTCCAAGTTCCGTATAGCCCTCGACGATTTGCTTCGGAACGTTTGGCTCTACGGGCGGCATGTAGGGCGGCAGAAAAAGACGTGAGCCAAACTCACCTTGTTGATGTACGTCGTGGACGATCTGCGGCTTCCATACACTGTGAATCTTGTCGACTGCGATCTGTGTTTCCACCTGGGTAAACGCATACCAGTCGCGATTGTTATCGTGGCCTACATACTTGTGATAGAGCTCGGGCGGGCTGGTTCCTTCGTAGGGTGTGCCCAG
>JALZOO010000066.1 GCA_030913905.1 Acidobacteriota bacterium | reverse complement strand
CGCGCCATCGCACTCGAACTAGCGCGCCGCGGAGCTGACGTCGCATTCAATTACGCCAAAAGCGCTGAAGCTGCGGAGTCGTTGACGAAAGAACTTGAAGCGTTGGGCGTACGCACTCTGTCGATGCAGTGCGACGTGGCAAACACTGAAAGCGCGGCCGAGATGGTGAAACAGGTGAAGGACACTTTTGGTCGCATCGACTTTCTCGTCAACAACGCCGGCATCACGCGCGACAATTTGATTCTGCGCATGAAGGAGTCAGATTGGGATTCCGTTATGGACACCAATCTCAAGGGCGCCTGGAATTTCGCCAAGGCGGCGCTCAGGACGATGCTGCGACAGGATGGCGGCGGATCGATTTTGAATATCTCATCGATCAGCGGGAGCGTCGGCATGGCCGGGCAGTCAAACTACTCGGCGTCGAAAGCGGGCATGATTGGATTGACGAAATCACTCGCCAGAGAAGTCGCCAGCAGAAAAGTAACTGTCAATGCGCTGGCGCTGGGACTGGTTGATACCGATATGTCGGGCGCGCTCGACGAAACTTATCGGGCCAAGGTCATCGAACAAATTCCGTTAGGCCGTTTCGCGGAAGCAGACGAGGTTGCACGCGTCGCCTGTTTCCTTCTTTCCGACGACGCTCGTTACATCACCGGCCAGGTGTTGACAGTGGACGGCGGGCTGGCGATGTAGGGAAACAAAGTGCTGAGTGCTGAGTTCTGAGTCCTGAGTAAACGAAACGCCGATTCTTAGAACCCAGCACTCAGTACTCAGCACTCAGCACTCAGTACTCAGCACTCAGAACTCAGTACTAAGAATCAGCACTCAGAACTCAGCACTCAGCACTTGAAAACCATGTCATCTTGGCCATCCCTCAAATTTTCCGAATGGCAAGACACTTACGCCACGCTGCATATGTGGACGCAGGTGGTTGGCAAAATCCGCCTCGAGCAAACGCCCCTGGTGAACCATTGGTGGAACGTGCCGCTTTATGTTTCCGCGCGTGGACTCACAACCACCGCCATGCCTTACCGTGACGGACGTACCTTTGAAATCGAATTCGATTTTATCGATCACCAGCTGCGCATCCAGTGCAGCGACGGGGCAACTAAAACACTCCCTCTGCGCCCGCAGTCAGTAGCGGATTTCTATGCCGAGGTGATGGCCGCAATGCACGAGCTTGGTCTGGATGTGAAGATTTGGACCATGCCGGTCGAGATTCCGAATCCGATTCGTTTTGAAGACGACCACCAGCACGCGTCTTACGATTCGGATTACGCAAACCGCTTCTGGCGCGCGCTGGAGAAGATGGAGAAGGTATTTCAGGAGTTTCGCTCGCGGTTCATTGGCAAGTGTAGTCCGGTACATTTCTTCTGGGGCAGCTTCGACATGGCGGTCACGCGATTTTCCGGTCGTCGCGCGCCCGAGCGTCCAGACGCTGACATCATCACCCGCGAAGCCTATTCGCATGAGGTGATCAGCCACGGTTTCTGGCCGGGCAACAAGGATATGGAAGCGGCGTTTTATTCCTACACAGCTCCCGAGCCTGCCGGCTTGGCGGACACTGTGGAACAGGGAAAGATCCGTCCGGCACAAACGTTTTACAACAAGGAGATGAAGGAATTTTTCCTGCTCTACGATGACGTGCGCACGGCTGGCTCTGATTCGTCGTCCAGCCCGGCCGAGTCTGGTGCGTTTAACTCCTCAACCTTACCCGAACAAGCACTAATGGACTTTTGCCAAACCACCTACGAAGCCGGCGCCAACCTTAGTAACTGGGACCGCGCCGCGCTGGAACGATAATAATGAGGCCCCCATGTTGGCTGCCAGCCCGTGCACTTTTCGCCTAATCCGCTGCGTCTGCCTGGTCAGATTTAGTTCTTGCTCGTTTGCTGCGATGATTCTTGATTAGCGAACGAACCACGCGAAGCAGCCGTGGCGGCGCCGGAGTTTTAATTGCGGTTTGGGGTTGGTGACCTGGATGCCGTGGAACGTCACGCAGCTTTGCGGGGACGCACTTCGCGTTCTATGCGACTGGCGGAGGAATGAATGGTAACGCGGAGGTCGTAGGCAGCCTGAAGATTGATCCAGAATTCGGGTGTGTTACCAAAGTAGCGCGACAAGCGCCGGGCGGCGTCGGCATTGAGGGCGCGGCGACCGTTGGCGATCTCGCTAAGTCTGGATACAGGGATTTTCAATTCTCGCGCTAGACCATTCATCGTTAGCCCCAAAGGTTTCATGAGGTCTTCTTTGAGAACCTCTCCCGGGTGAACCGGCGGCATTCGACTATTCTTCTTAGGCATGGCCGACTCCTAGTGTAATCCACGATCTCGGCATCAAACACCACCACCACCTCGCCAAAACGAAACAGATTCGATACTGATCGTTGATGCGGATACTATGATTCAGCCGCTCACGCCATTAGTTGACCTACCGTGCTTGCCGGACTTAAGCTATGTTCGTTCTCCGCCGCGTGATTATCTTCGGGCTAGCTCACCTGACAGCCACCTCGCCGTGATCTGGCCGACGACAAACCCGATTGTAGTCATGCGACTTACGAATACGGTTGACATCATCCACTCGGCGACGCCGTTCTCACGTTTCCACAGCTTACGCAAGCGAGATTAACAGGCGCGCCACTTCTTTGACTCGCCGCACCGTCCGCCCTCCCCGAATGCATTACGAGGACGGCAGCGCGGGCTCACCGAACGGAGGCTAATCTCATGGACTTGAACTGGCTGCTCTTATTGTTGTGCTCACTGGCCGGATTGATCATGGTAATCGGAAGTCTGTACCTACTCTGGAGAGGTCGCATTGACCTCCGGGATGAGACCAAAGGCTCGACCAAATTCAAGTTCCTGGGCTTCGAGATGGAAACGCCGGTGGCGGGACTCATCATGTTCGTGATGGGTGTCGTCATGCTGTACATCCCCATCTACTACAGCCCAAAGATGTGTGTCGATCTGGCCTTTCACCAGAAAAAGCCGCTCGAAATGGTAGATCTGCGCGGCAAGGTTTCTACCGATACTAATATCAAAGTGTTCGCCATCGTTGACGAGCAGGAGGCCAACGCCGATCAGACTATCGCCCTGTCAGTGCCGTACCTGGTCGACCGCCGCTACGTCGTCAGATACTTCAACAAAGCCGGCGAGAAGGTTGACGAGGAAACCTTTCGGCTCGGCAAGGACGATAAGGTTTACGAACTGCGCGGTGTGAGGGAACGGGGCGCGGCTGCCGCCGCCAGCCCAACGCCGGCGATCAAGTTGGAACAGCAGGAGTCCAGCGGCGCGGTGGCGGAGTTCACATCGCGATGAAAGGATTAAAAATATGACTTACATAAGAGCACTCGCGGTGGCGCTCACAATCTGCGCCGCGCTTGCCGGAATGTCTGGCCGTGTTGACGCGCAGGGTCTTACCCTGAGCGGGAAGGTTTCGCTAGAGACGAGGGGCGCTCTACCGCGCTTCACCGTGCGCCTCTACCCGCCAAGCGCAACGAGGCGACCGACGCTGGTGACATATACCGACTCCGCCGGAAACTTCAAATTTACAGGGTTGGACGCGGGGCGTTACCTGCTCGAGGT
>JALZOO010000059.1 GCA_030913905.1 Acidobacteriota bacterium | reverse complement strand
GCGTCAAGCCGCACTCCAAATTGTTTTCAGTAGCCAGCTACAAGTATGAGCACTCAACACTCCAACCTTAACCAAATCCCACCAACGCCTCCGCTCGCTGGCCTGGCTGGGGATCCGTTGCTCTCGATACGAGATCTAAGAGTCTATTTTGATCTTGCTGGAAGAGGGCGGGGTGTGGTTAAGGCCGTTGACGGTGTGACTATCGATATTCGTAAGGGTGAAACGCTGGGACTCGTCGGCGAATCAGGTTGCGGCAAATCGACTTTAGGGCGAGCAATACTTCGCCTTACCGAACCGTCTTCCGGCCAGGTGCTCTACCGGAATCAAGACCTGGCGAAGCTTTCTCGCCGCGAGTTGCGTAAGCATCGCCGCCACCTGCAAATAATTTTCCAGGATCCTTATGCTTCGCTCAATCCGAGAATGACTGTCGGGCAGATTGTCGGTGAGCCGCTCGAGACGTTTGGCATCGCCAAGGGCAGGGAAGCAGAGCGGCAAGTGCAGGAGTTGATGGAAACCGTTGGCCTCAGCAAACGATTCATAAAACGTTACCCGCATGAGTTCTCAGGCGGACAGCGCCAGCGCATTGGGATCGCGCGCGCACTCGCAGTCGATCCGGATTTCATAGTTGCGGATGAGCCTATCTCCGCACTCGACGTTTCCATACAAGCTCAGATCATGAATCTCTTGCAGAAGCTGCAGCGCGAGAAGAAGCTTACGTACCTGTTTATCTCTCACGACCTGCGTGCGATTCGACACGTTTCCGATCGGGTCGCAGTGATGTACCTCGGCAAACTCGTTGAGGTTGCCGATGCGGAAACGATTTACAGTGAACCGCTCATGCCTTACACGAAGGCGCTGATTTCTGCGGTTCCCGTTCCGGATCCTGAAGTTGAGGCGAAACGCGTGCGCGTGGTGCTCGAGGGCGACGTACCTTCGCCAATCGATCCGCCTCGCGGCTGCCGCTTCCACACCCGTTGCCCTTACATGATCGAAACCTGCAAAAACGTGGTTCCACCGCTGGTTGAAATCAAGCCAAATCACTTCGCAGCCTGCATTCGGATCAGCCCCGATCAGCCGGACATCGACGAAGTCGCTCCCGGCGATGCCCCCGGGTTGGAATTAGCTTTACAAGCTAATGAACAGGCCGCGGTGTAGATCTCAATAAAACCTTAGAAAAATAGCGGTTCCCGCGCATAACCCGCATGAAAAGCGGCCGTCATTGGTCGTTTACCCATAGGGTAAGTTGTTTTGTGCCTAGCGGTTTGGACAATTTGTCGTTGTCACAAACTTAGTTTTGCGGTCGCTTGTTTGGGTTTCTTGCCGGAACCTATAAAGTTGCCAAGCAACTCTTAGTTTGGTGAGTTGGTTGCTAGTTATGACGCGCCGCAAGAAACCAAAGAAAGAAACGGTGTTGAAGACGAAGTCCTCCTCGACTAAGACTGCCCGCGCATCGCAGCTGGAACCTAAACCTGCGGAAGAAATCTTGCAGGAACATCCGGAGGATGCTCCCGCGGGTTGGGTTGAAGTGCAGGACAAGCTAGCCGCAACGGTCAACCTGTCGCTGCTGCTCGTTGATGGTCGCCAGCCCCCTGCGGTCGTGGCGTCAAATAACAACTCTATCTGCCACGCTTTTCAATCGTCACCCGAATACGTCAGCCTTTGTGACCCTTACTGTGGCGACGCGCACCGTCGCGCAATGGCCGCGGGGACAATGGTCCAGTACAAATGCCACGCGGGGCTTCAGTGTTTCACGATGCCGGTGCAGATTGGACGTCAACAGAACCTGGCCGCAATTGGGGGACGCGCGTTTGTTTCCAGTGCCGACTATCGTTCGCTCGTGGATCGTTTTCGTGCGGGTGAACTGAACGAACTACTCAACCGCCAACCGTTTGAAAATGTAATCTTTGCTGAGGAGCAACGGCTGGAGCGATTGTCTGAGCGAGTCGATAAAGCCGCGCGAACCTTCGAGACACCTGTCACGGCGGCGGATGATCGTGTGGCGGTCCAACCTCCGGCTGCCAGCGTCAAACACCAGCTTGATGAAATGCTCGAGGCCTTTAGCAAAGACATCGCTGGCGATTTGATTGAATCGGTGCCGGCCGCACAACTCAAGCCGGCCACTCCGGATCTCCAATTGGAAGTTGACCGTCTGCGGGGTGAGCTTGAGTACCGCGCTAAACTCGCCGACTCGCTTCAAAAGTTTCTCGAGCGTATTTCGGCTACGAATCCAGACAAGACGTACGAGGCGATTCTTGTACATGTCCGGCAATTGCTTTCAGCCGAACGAGCTTCGCTGTGGGTCTTTGATGAAGATGCGAATGAAATCATTTTGCGAGCCGTGGCGGGGTTTGTCATTGAGGGGACTGAAGTCGCCCGTATCCGCGCCGGTGAAGGAATCGCGGGAAAGGTAATCGAGTCTGGTCAGCCGTTGGTCGTCGAAAATCTGGAAACGGCTGACCCGGCTTTACCATCCAGTAGTCGAAACTACAAAACGAAGTCTTTTATCAGCTATCCCATCATCCTGGCTGGCCGGAGGGTCGGTTTGCTGAATGTGGCCGACAAGTCCGGCGGCGAAAGTTTTAACGATGTCGATTTGAGTTTGCTCGAAATCGTCGGGCCGCAGATCGCCGTGGCTTTAGAGCGCGCCGAATGGCAGGAACGCGCCGCGCAGTTTCAATTGATGTCGATCACCGACCCGCTGACGGGGTTACTAAACCGCCGTTATCTGGAAGAACGACTGACTGAGGAGTTAAACCGCTCAAAACGCTACAACTATGCGATGAGCTGTTTGATGATCGACATAGACGACTTCAAGAAATATAACGATCGGAATGGTCATCAAGCCGGAGACGTGGCCCTCAAGATCACGGCCCACAGTTTAAAGGCTGCGCTGCGATCCGCTGACATTGCCTGTCGATATGGCGGAGAAGAGTTTTGCATTCTGTTGCCGCAGACGACAGTGTCTGAGGCGGGTGTGATTGCCGAACGCATGAGGCAGCGGGTCGCGGAAGCAGATTATCCCTACGGTAAATCACAGCCGATGGGCAAAGTCAGCATCAGCATCGGCATTTCCACGTTCGGAAGACACATCGACACCGCCGAGAGCGTGATTTCCGCCGCAGACCGTGCTCTATACACCGCGAAGAGCCAGGGCAAGAATCGCATTGAGTTTTATGTCGACAACCTCACTTCTACTTCCAGTAATCCAGCCAACAAATGAAGCGAAGCAAGCAGGAGGAAATGCGGCGGATTCTCGGCCGCGTGAGACGCAGCGATTTTGTCGGCAGAAACGCCGAACTGGCGCAACTCGTCTCGCATGCGACTGGCGAGCGGGAAGGTCGTGGTCTGTTGATCTTGCTGCATCCGCTCGCAGGAGTTTCCGAACTATTACGTCAGGGCTACGACGAACTGTTTAACCAGCAGCGTGATGTGGTGCCAATCTATTTTGCGCTGCCGCAAACGGACACAACCGCTGTCAGCGCGGCTATCGAGTTTCTCAATACTTTTCTCCTTCAGTACATCGCCTTTCAACGCAACGAGCCTTCGCTCAGCCATTCTTCGCTCACGCTCAACGACTTGGTTCAACTAGCGCCGGCCGCCGATCTCGAGTGGATAGAAGAACTGGTTGCGAATTACAACCGGCAGCGCTTCGGCGAGGATGACCGGGAGTTAGTACGGCTTTGTTTGACCGCGCCGCAAAGAGTTCCGGCTGGCGGCTCCCGGCCTTTCGTAATGTTTGATGCGGTGCAATTAGCGGCCTATGAAGACTCATCAATACCGTTTGCGACCGAACTCGTCAGGGCGCTTAGTTTTCCCCACTCGTCGTTTGTATTAGCTGGTCTGCGAAGGCAGCTGCTGGCAGCCGTGCAGCGAGCCGGGGGTAATGCGGATTCCCACGACAAGCTCCACCTGGATCGGCTCGTTGAAAACGACGCTCGTGAGTTGGTTGCAAGCGCAGCGCGGCGTGAACAGGTAACCATCTCGGACGAGACGCGTGATTTATTGGTGCAGCAGCTTGAATGCAGTCCGTTCTTCATTGTCTCTATCCTGCAAGCGGCCCGCGAAAAGCATCTCGCGCTCGATTCGTATCTCGCTTGCGAGCGGCTGTTTGTCGATGAACTGCTTGGAGGGCGGCTGCATCGTTACTTCACTTCCGTGCTCGAGCGCATGGCGCCGGAGCCGGATCTTCGCCGGCGTGTAGTGCGTCTGCTTTGCGAGGCGATTCCCGCAGGTAATCGTGCCGCGTCTTTCGAAGTGTGGCGCAAGCGCCTGGATCTGGAAGCGGCCGAAGTGGAAAGTATTCTCTCGCGCTTGCACGCTCAGGAACTTGTGAACTGGGACGGCGATGCTGTGCAGGTTGAAACCGGCTCAATTGCCTGGAGCGACTATCTAAGATCTCGCTTTCGCCTGGACGCCTTGCGCGAGCCACGTGCTCTGGTCGTTGCTGACTTGATGGCCGACGCGCTGAAACGGGCGCCGCAGACTGTCGCTCGCCACTATCGACGGGCAGCCCAACTGCCGCTGCGCGAGCTGTTGGCAACTTTCAATTCGCAACTGGTGCCCCGACGGTTGTTCGACTATGAGGAGTTTAGCAAGCTTTACAAAGGCGCAGCGCCTGCAGATATTTCCAATGGCCTCGATGCCGACACTGAGTTGATGCGTCTGCCGCAGGTGTTTCACACGGCCACCGGCGTGTCATTTAGTTTGGACTTGCGGGAGTTTGGCGAAGAATCATCGGTGGTGGCGCATGCATTTGAAGGCGCGACATATACGGACGCGAACGAGATCGTTTGGTTGGTGGCAGAGATTGAAAGCAAGCTGGAAGCCGATCTGACGTTGGTCGAAACGTGGTGCGATCGTCTGGAAGCCCTGGCGCGACGATCGGGTTTCGTGCGCACACAGATGTGGCTAATTGCGAATGAAGGATTTTCTGACGAAGCGTCCGCTCTGCTGCGTGAGCGCGAAGCGTTCTTTTCCAGCAAGCAACAGTTTGAACTTCTATCGGCCCGCCTCGGTGAAGCGAGTGGCTCACCGCAACCGTCTTCGCAAAGTGATGAGATTGAGTTGGTAGTTCCGATGGGCGCCGATTACGAGTTATTGGCTGCCAACACTGTGGAGCAGATTGCGCGTCGTGCTAATTTCCGTCCTGAAGCAATCAACCAAATCAAGACTGCGATTGTGGAGGCTTGCATCAATGCCTCCGAGCATAGTCTGAGTCGTGATCGGAAAATTTATCAACGGTTTAGGGTTGAAAATGATAAATTGGTCGTCACTATCGCGAGCCGAGGCATACTGCCCTCGAATTTGAACGGGCAGAACCGGGAACAGCCGCCGGATGTTGAAGAGAGCGACCAGCGTCGTGGTTGGGGCCTGAAGTTAATCAGGACGTTGATGGACGAAGTTGAGTTTGAGCGTGTCGATGAGGGAACCAGCTTGCGGATGACGAAGTACGTGCGCAAAGGCGCTGGCTAGTGAATGTTTAGAAGCGGCACTTGTGCCGCCGTAGCGAATGTTTAGAGGCGGCACTTGTGCCGCTTGTGGCGGGGACAAGTCCCCACTCTAAACTACCGCTCGCGTGGACAATTCCCCACTCTAAACGGCTTTTGATTTGTTGGTACTTGATAAGGAGCCACCGTTGGGAGAGTCAATGAAGTCAAACGTGCGCGCACATACCGTCGGCACCACCGCCGTTGTTTATGCGAGCGACTATCTCAACAAACTCACCGGGGAGCGCATCGAACGCGAGTGCAGGAAGCAGCTTGATTCCGGCTGTCGGGCTCTCGTCATTGACTTCAGCGACACCGAGCTGGTCAACAGCATCGGCATTTCAATCCTTCTGGGAATCATCGACATCGCAGAAAAGAGTGGCGCCGTCGTCGTTTTCTCTGATGTGAACAACGAGACTGTACAACTGTTTGAGATGCTAGGCCTGACGCGCCACGTGGTGCTCGCCAAAGACGAACAGGAAGCTCTCTCCAATCTCTCCAAGGTTAGCTCACCAGCCAAAGCAGTTGGTCACTAGCCACACAATGTGCCTCAGAGATGCGGGGGCAACAGACAACAGCCGTCCAAGGAACAAAGAAACGCCGATAGACAAGACCTGGCTTTGTAGTTATCTTTAGCACGATTTTGTCTTTGCTTTCAGTGTGTATGGAACCAATCACCCAAAAACTCATTCACTCGTTCGGCGCGCTGGCCGACTTGGGCCAGGAGGTCGCTGACACTGGCGACTTCATCGAGATGGTCCGCACATCGTTGCACCTTCTTCTGGGCACGCTGGCAATCCGACGTGGAGCGGTTGTCGAGTGTCCGCGAACTCAGGAGGTGACAAATCTGTTGGCTGCCTGGGGCATGGCAGATGATTATGAAGTTCGTTTTCTGGTCGACGAATCAGATCGCGAAGCGTTTCTGAAATCGGCGGACAGCGCCATTAGCATCGATTCGAAGGATGAATTGCTAGCGAATTTTCTCCAGCGACACGCTGCGGAACTGGGTGCTCAGGAAATTGAACTGATTGTTCCGATGATTGTTCGCGGCAACCTTACCGGATTGGTTCTACTCGGAGGCAAGGCGAGCGGTGATCCTTTTACGGCGGAAGATATTGACGTCATACGCGCGATGGTGCGACACATCGGCGTCGGCATTCACCAGCATCGTCTGCTCGCCGAAGTGAAGCA
>JALZOO010000056.1 GCA_030913905.1 Acidobacteriota bacterium | reverse complement strand
AGTGTGAACTGATTGAGGAGAAGGCTGGAGAGACCGTCAGTGTTTACTACATCGACAACTCGCCGTTCATAGACTTCTGTCTCGGGCCCCACGTGCCGAACACGAACAAGCTGCGTGCATTTAAATTGTTGTCCCTCGCCGGCGCCTACTGGAAAGGTGACGCGACACTGCCGCAGATGCAGCGCATCTATGGCACCGCTTATTTCACGCAGGAAGAGCTGGATGGCTGGTTGAAACAGCGTGAAGAGGCGGAGAAACGCGACCATCGCCGGCTAGGCAAAGAGTTGGACCTGTTTTCGATTCAGGAACAGTATGGTCAGGGTTTGATTTTCTGGCACCCGAAGGGCGCGATCGTTCGGCAACAGATGGAAGACTACCTCCGCGAGGAGCTGGTGAAGCGCAACTACAGCATTGTTTATACGCCGCACATCGCCAAGCGCGAGCTTTGGCGCATTAGCGGCCACGAACAAAACTATGCTGACTCGATGTTTGCCCCTACGACTCTTGAAGATACGGAGTTTCGGCTGAAACCGATGAACTGCCCGATGCATATTGCGATCTATAAGTCGCAGCAGCGGTCTTATCGCGATCTGCCGCAGAGATACGCGGAGATGGGCACGGTCTACCGTGGTGAGTTGTCAGGAACGCTACACGGCCTGATGCGTGTGCGCGGATTTACCGTCGATGACGCGCATCTGTTTTGCACGCCGGAGCAAGTCCGCAAAGAGATCGACGACTGCGTTGATTTCGCTTACCAGGTTCTACAGACCTTCGGTTTCGAGAAAATCAAGTTTGAGCTTTCGGTGAAGGGAAGCGACACTTCCAAGCAGTGGCTCGGGAGTGAAGAGCAGTGGCAGAACGCTGAAGCGGCGCTGGCGGCCGGCCTCGACGCGCGCGGCATTCAGTATGAGCGCATCGAAGGCGAAGCGGCGTTTTACGGTCCGAAGATCGATTTCAAGATCGAAGATGCAATCGGACGGTTGTGGCAACTTGGCACCGTTCAGTGGGACTTCAATCTACCTGAACGCTTTGAGCTCGAGTACATCGGCGAAGATAACAAACCGCACCGGCCGGTGATGGTTCATCGCGCACTCTTCGGCTCAATTGAACGTTTCTTCGGCGTGCTTATCGAGCACTATGCGGGGGCCTTCCCGATGTGGCTGGCGCCCGTACAGGTTGCCGTGTTGCCGATTACGGATCGGATAAATGAGTATGCAGAGAAAGTCGCTACAGAATTGCGAGCGGCGGGTCTGCGCGTTGAGGCCAACCTGCGAAGTGAAAAAGTCGGTGCCAAGATTCGAGATGCACAGTTGCAGAAGGTGCCGTTCATGTTGGTGCTGGGCGATCGCGAAATGGAGCAGGGAAATGTGGCGGTTCGGGAACGTCTAAAAGGCGACATCGGTGGGATGTCGTTGGAAGAATTCAGCAGAATGGCGCGAACCCTCGTCGAAAGTCGCGCCCTTATAAACGATAGTCTGGAATCTTGAGTCAGGAGTCTAGAGTCCGCCCCGCTTTGTTGACTTTAGACTGCAGACTGGAGACTCACGACCCAACTTAGGAGGTGCAGAGATAGCTACAGGTTTTCGAGGTCGCGGTCCTCGCCCGGATAACCGGCGCATGCCGATCGCCCGTATCAACGAAAGAATTCGCGTGCCTACAGTGCGCGTCATTGGCGACGAAGGTGAGCAGCTCGGCGTTATGGATATTCGAGACGCCATTCGCGCCGCCAGAGAAAAAGGTTTGGACCTGGTCGAAATTGCTGCCACTGCTGATCCCCCGGTTTGCCGCATTATCGACTTTGGAAAGTTTCAGTACGAAACAAAGAAGAAGGCCAATGAGGCGAAGAAAAAGCAGGTCACGGTGACAGTTAAGGAAGTTAAGTTTCGTCCCGGTACGGATGACCACGATTACAACTACCGTATGAAGCACGCGCGCGAATGGCTGGAGGAAGGCGACAAAGTGAAGGCCACCATCTGGTTCCGTGGACGCGAGATGACGCACCGCGAACTTGGCGCTCGCATACTGGAGAAGTTGGAAAAAGACCTGTTGGATATTGGTGAAGTAGAAGCCCGGCCGCGTATGGAGGGAAACCAGATGTTCATCATCTTCGGACCCAAGCGGCACAAGGGCGCAGCCAAGACGGAACATCATCCCGCGCCGGCAGTTAGTAAGCCGCAGGCGGAAGCTAGTAAGGCTCAGGCGGAAGCCAGTAAGCCGCAGGCAGAAAGTATTAAGCCGGTCAGCAGCTAGACCGTGGCTCACGGGGCCTTAGCCCGACCGTAAGCGAGAGGCCCAGTTTTTCAATAACGAACTAATGGAGTGATTATGCCGAAACTAAAAACGCACAAAGGCGCAGCAAAGCGTTTTCGTATTACCGCAACAGGAAAAATCAAACGCGGTCATTCGCATGCGCGCCACATTCTGACTAAGAAAGCACATAAGCGGAAGAGATTGCTGGACATCGACACTTTGGTCGCTAAGGCCGACCAGAAGCGCGTGGAAGCAATGCTCCCGTACGGAAGAGACTAATGAAGTAGGGATGAGGGATGAAGGATGAGGGATGAATCAAGGTCATCCCTCATCCCTCCGCCCTCATCCCTGACAAAGAAAGGTGACTAATCATGCCTAGGGCAAAACGTGGAAACAAGCGCCTCGAAAGGCGCAAGAAAATATTGAAGCTGGCGAAGGGTTATCGCGGCACTAAGTCGAAACTCTATCGTTCCGCGAAAGAATCTGTTGAGCGCGGTTTGAACTTCGCCTATACGGGGCGAAAACTTAAGAAGCGCGATTTTCGCAGCCTCTGGATCGTTCGCATCGGTGCTGCTGCGCGGCTCAATGGAATTAACTATTCGCAGCTGATGCACGGACTGAAGCTTGCCGGATTGGAGTTTGACCGGAAAGTGCTTGCTGACCTCGCTGTAAACCAACCCGACGCGTTCACAGAAGTGGCAACCCAGGCCAAGAATGCGCTGGAGAACAAAGGGCAAAAGGCAGCAGCCTAATTCGGTTCGTAACTGTTTAGGAGCGGGCGTGGCCCGCCGACACAACTGAGAATGACGGACACTCAACACGATCCCAAAGCTCTAGTTGAAGCAGCACGCAAAGCGTTCGAGCAAGAGTTCGAGCGCTTTGCCAGCTTAGCGGACACTTCTGCGCTCAAGCTGCTTAGCCTCGATCAGGTGCAGGTTGAGCAGCGTAGCTTGACCGATCTGCGTACGCGGCATTTAGGGAAAAAAAGCTCCCTGGCCGCGGGCAAGAAGATGATCGGTCGGGTCGCGGCTGATGAACGTGCGGGCTTTGGCCAGTTGGTTCAGCAAACAGAAGCGGCGATAACCAAGCAACTGGAGGATACGGAACAGGCGCTGAAAGCCTACATCGAGGCGGCGAAAACGGAGCGCGAGCGGATCGACGTGACTCTGCCCGGGAGGCGTCCGCGCCGCGGTCACCTTCATCCGATAACTGTGCTGAGAGAGAAGATTGAAGACATTTTTGTTTCGCTTGGTTACGCCATCGAGGACGGTCGCGAAATTGAAACCGACTTCTATAACTTCGACGCCCTGAACATTCCCGATAACCATCCGGCGCGAGCTCCGCAGGACACGTTTTACACAACGGACGGTTATGCGCTGCGGTCGCAGACGTCGACTGTGCAGATTCATGCGATGCAACGTCGCGGCGCGCCCGTGCGAATGATTGCTCCCGGTCGCGTCTTTCGTCGCGATACACCTGACCCGACACACAATCCGATGTTCTTCCAGGTGGAGGGCTTGTGCGTTGACCGCGGCATCAGCATGGCTCATTTGAAGGGAACAGTGGCCGAATTTCTGCGGCGGATGTTTGGCGCGGATACAGTCACGCGGTTCAGGCCTTCTTATTTCCCGTTTACCGAACCCAGCGCTGAGTTTGATTTCAGTTGTTTCAAATGCGGCGGCTCTGGCTGTCGCATCTGCAAGAATTCAGGTTGGATTGAATTGGGTGGTTCGGGCATGGTGCACCCAAACGTGCTGCGAGCGGTAGGTGTAGATCCGGAAATCTATTCGGGCTTCGCCTTTGGGTTGGGTATCGACCGAATGTGCGCCCTGATGTACGGCCTCGACGATATTCGTCTGCTTTTCGAAAACGACGTGCGATTCCTGCGGCAGTTTGATTAAGAGAACACCGTACTTTGAACTTTGTGCTTTGAGCTTTGTACTTCGCTTTGTATTGAGTTTGTACGTGACGGGTCGCTCTTACTAACCACAAAGCTCAAAGTACAAAGCTCAAAGTACTAAGATCGTCTTATGTTGATTAGTTACAACTGGCTACGCGAGCTTACCAACACCGCTCTTACCCCGCTCGAATTGCGGGAGCGACTCACCATGGTTGGACTCGCCATTGACGCTGTCCAGGAAAATGACGGCGACTCCGTTCTCGATGTCGAGGTACCGTCAAACCGGCCCGACTGCCTGTCACACGTGGGAATTGCCCGTGAAGTTGCGGTAATAGAGAAGTCCAAAGTCAAAAATCCAAAGTCCAAAGTCCCAAAAACCCAAGGACAAACCGAGGACTTCGCATCGGTTGAAATTAAGGATGTGGACTTGTGTCCGCGTTATGCCGCGCGCGTTGTTCGCGGAGTGAAAATCGGACCCTCCCCCGATTGGTTGGCAAAGCGTCTCGGCGAAATTGGACAACGGCCAATCAACAATGTCGCTGACATCACTAACTATGTTCTTCACGAATTCGGGCAACCTCTGCATGCTTTCGATCTTGCGAAGCTAAATGAACACAAGATCGTCGTCAGGCGAGCAAGAGCCGGAGAGAAACTGAAAACGCTTGATGGTGTAGAGCGCGCCTTGGATGAACAGATGCTGGTCATTGCTGACGCTAGAGATCCAGTCGCACTGGCGGGAGTCATGGGAGGTCTCGATTCCGAGATATCCGAAGCCACCACAGACGTCCTTATCGAAAGCGCATACTTCAATCCTGATGCTATCCGGCGTACTGCGCGGAAACTCGGAATGGACACCGAAGCCTCTCGCCGGTTTGAACGCGGCGCCGACTGCGAAAATGTTTTGAAGGCACAAGAACGTTGTGTGGAGCTTATCTGCGAAATCGCGGGCGGCGTTGCCACAGAAGACGCGATTGATGTGTATCCGAATCCCTTGCCGGCACGACACGTCAACTTTCGGCCGGCGCGCGTAGAAAGTCTTACGTCGCTACAAGTGGATACCGCTGAGATGTTTCGCATCCTTGCAGCACTTGGTTTCGAGCAAGGGGATAAAGCAGAGAAGAGTGCGGCAAGGTTTGTTGTGCCGAGTTGGCGCATTGATGTGGCACTGGAGGAAGATTTGATTGAGGAGGTTGCGCGCCACACAGGGTACGACAAGATCGCATCCGAGCTGCCGCCTTCCAACATGGCCGGTGAGTATCAGCCGGCAGAGAAGCAGCGTCGGGCCTTGCGGCGCGTCCTCACTAACCTGGGTTTCGACGAAGCAATCAGTTTTAGCTTCATTGATACCGCGCATGATGAAGACTTTGAGACTATCCCCGCGCTCAAGGCGGTCGCTAATGACGGCCAATTGGTCAGTTTGGACAACCCGATTATTGAGGACTCAACGCGCATGCGCCAGAGTCTGCTCCCGGGTTTACTCGCTTCGGTTCGTACCAACTTCAACCACGGTACGAGGGACGTCAGATTGTTCGAAATTGGCCGAGTTTTTGCTAATTCAGCTCCCGGAGAGCTGCCGCAGGAACGTGACGCACTGGGGCTAATAGCCACCGGAGGAATTGAGGAAGAGGGTCGTGCGGGCTCATCTGAAGAGATTGATTTTTACGACCTCAAAGGCGCGCTCGAGGCTGCCATAGATGCGATGAAACTCCCTGCTCTTGTCTTCTCGAAGGCGAGCGTGAAACATCTGCGCGAAGGGCAGGCGGCCCGAGTGATGTTACAGGACGGAACCGCAATCGGGACCATGGGCAGACTATCTGAAGCGATTGGCGCGTCTTATAAATTTCGACAGCCCGTCTATGTCGCTGAGATCGACCTTACCGCCTTGCTGGATTCTAAGCCGCGCGAGATTCAGTACCAGCCACTTCCTCGTTATCCAGCGGTCGTCCGTGATGTAACGTTGCTCGTCCGTCGCGAATTGGATCTGTCAGAACTGCTGACGGCTGTCGATGCGGAGCGCGTTACTGACTACTCCGCGGCAAAACTGGTCGGCACATACGAAGGTAAAAATATTCCTGAGGACAAACGGTCTATCACCCTGCGGATAGAATATCGTTCAAGCGATCGCACTTTGCGCGATGAAGAAGTTGAGGAACGACATCGCGGATTGATAGATTCACTGGTGAAGAAATTCGCTGCCGAGTTGCACTAGAAAATAAATCGATGGAACGTCGTAAACGGTCTTGCGCTTGTACGTCTGAAGTCGCATAATCCGAGACGATGATCGAAAGCGAATAGTTGCTGGAGAGATAACAGATCGATGGTTGGATTATCCGGATTAGAAAAGTTTTCTCACTTGGAAGACAAGATCTATCGAACGATCGAACTTACCAAGAGCCTGCGGCAGGAAAAAGAGAGTCTGGAGAAAGAGCTCTTAGTGATGCGCCGCAACCGCGGCAACGTTCCTAACGAGCAACAACGACTTGAAAAACAGGTAGAGGCGCTTCTCGCCGAACGTGACATCATTCGCTCGAAAGTCGAAGCCATGTTAGATGCTGTCGCGGCGCTCGATCCGGAGATGGCGGAGGAGCTTAGATGACGACCGGAATCGCCCCAGTGCTGGGAAAGAGCAGTATGGAAACCACTACAACAGCCGCACCCACCATCCGAGTTGAGATTTACAATCAAACCTACAATATTCGCTCCGATGGTGACTCCCAATACCTGATGGAATTGGCAGATTTCGTGGACGGGCGGATGCGCGAGATATCCTCCGGCACCTTGACCGTAGATTCGTTAAAAGTGGCGATTTTGGCGGCCCTCCACATCGCCGACGAGTTTCATCGCTTGAAACAGACTCATGAACAGGCCGATGCTCAGCTCGCCACACGCAGCACCGAATGCGCTGAAATGCTCGACCGCTTGTTGAAAGTTCGAAGCAATATCGAGCAGGAAAAAGGCAGTCCCGAGAAGATCTCACTTACCTAGTTCTTTTCTCAAATTTACACCCAAAAGTTGCGAGGGGCACGGCATGTCGTGCCCCTTTAAATTTAGGCGCGCTCGATAGTTAGCAATTTACTTTTCCGCGTTGTCTTATGCTAGTATCCACCGCGGCGGAGGGAAATGTTCTGCGGGGCCCGTCACCGAGTTACGATGATTGAGCCAACGCCGTTGAAATGGGAGACCGACGCCGTTCGCCAGTGCGATTCCTCAGCGTAGGAATTGCCAGAGGCTGCGGCATTAGCAGGTCACCCACCTGTCATGCAGGTTCAATTACGGCTTCGGAACGACCAACGCGGATCTCCCTCCAGCCAGTAAGAACCGTAAATCGTCGGTCGTAAATAGTAAATCGTGAATCGTAAATAGTAGTTGAAGGCTACTCCGGTTTAACGAGTTCCTATTTACGGCTTTTTCTATTTGCGATGCTTTCACTGCCTAATTAGCTTGAGCATTGCCAGGTCGAGAGAGTTTTTCGATTTACGATTCACCATTTACGGCCCTTTGCGATTTACGATTTACGATTTCCGGTTTTTATGAAGATCCTGATAATAGGCGACGTAGTTGCAAAGCCCGGGCGGCTGGCGGTGCTGGAGCGTATCCAGGATTTGCGCGAGCAATACGACATCGATCTCGCCATCATGAATGCTGAAAACCTCGCCGGCGGTTTTTCTGTCACACCGTCTTTATGCGAAGAGTTGTTTGCTTCGGGGATCGATGTGATGACCTCCGGAAATCACATTTTCGATAAGAAAGAGGCCATTCCTTACATCGGGAAGCAGCCGAGGCTGATTAGGCCCGCAAACTATCCGCCGAAGACACCCGGAAATGGAATGTGGACAGGAACTGTCAACAACATCCCCATCGCCGTAATCAACTTGATGGGACGTGTGTTCATGCCGCCGTCTGACGACCCATTCAGGGTTGCTGATGAATTGCTTACTGGATTGCCATCGGAAACGAAGGTTCGCATTGTTGATATGCACGCTGAAGCGACTTCAGAAAAGGCTGCGATGGGATGGTACCTGGATGGCCGGGTTTCGGCTGTAGTGGGAACTCACACTCATGTGCAGACTTCCGATGAGCGAATTCTTCCGCAGGGGACTGCGTATCTTACTGACCTCGGCATGACGGGCAGCTATTCAGGCGTGATCGGAATGAAAAAGGAAGACGTGATCACACGGTTCACGTCAGCTCTGGGTAGACGAGCCGAGCACTCGACGGGTGAAGTAAGGATTTGCGCCGCAGTTGTTGATATTGATGAAACGACCGGGAAATCACGTGGCCTGGTGCGACTCAGTCTGGCGCATGACTAAGACCAGTGTGCAGTGGGCGGTGTGCAGTGGGCAGTGTGCAGTGGGCGGTGGGCAGTGGGCAGTTTTATCTCACCAATGAAGTCATCAGACCGTTAAGCAGTCGACCAACCTCCCCAGCCAAATTCATCACAGTATCCCTGGTAGCAGCGTCTGAATAACGAAGTCGACCAGCGATAAGGATTTGTGTTTCGACTTCCCTCAAGGAACCGTAAGCAATCGATAGATGGCGGAGGAAGTCAGCGGTTGTTCGTCTGCCTTGGCCTTCCGCGATGTTAGAAGCAATCGAAACAGCAGCCCTCCGAAGCTGGCTCGTAAGGCCGTAAATCTCTTCTCGTGGGAAAGTTCTGGATGTTTGGTAGATCTCTTCGACCAAGTCCATGGATCTTTGCCAGACAATCAGTTCCTGATAGTTTTTCACCTTCATGAATCATCTCCTTTAGAAATGGAGAGGTAAGCGTCCTCTCAGTTTTGAAGGGTGAAATTAGTTAGTGAGGTTGAATGAAAGACTACGGTTGATTAGCGGATTGAAAAGGATCAAACTGCCCACTGCCCACTGCCCACTGCCCACTGCCCACTGCCCAC
>JALZOO010000042.1 GCA_030913905.1 Acidobacteriota bacterium | reverse complement strand
AAAATCTCAGCGTCAAAACATTCTGCTCGCAGTTTCGCAAACTTGAGCCCATGACCTACTCGCGTAGAAGCCTGGAGGAGCCCACAACCTAATAACGCCACGAGTTCTGACACAGTCTCTGAAAGGCTGGGCTCAATTCAACCGTCGCTCCGCGACGAGGCAGTGAGCAGTGAGCGGTGAGCAGTAGTAATGATTTCCAAATAACTTGCGCGTCGGTCTAGTAGTTCAGAGTTTAACCTTCAGGTTGTCTTTGGGTTTCGCCGGCATGCCAGGGCTTGTACGTAAACTTCTTGACTGCTTACTGCTCACTGCTCACCGCTCACTTATTCCGCCATCTCGTCGTTTATCGACTTCAAGGCGCGCTCTAGCATGGTGCGATGAGACGCGTTCGTGGCGGCGGCTAGTTGGCTCATGATTCGCGAACGAGACAATCTGAGGGATTCGAATTTTGCGCTGCGGGCGCGTTCTTCAACTGAAGAGCTACGAGGGTTTGCTCGCGCGTCTGCCGCAGCTTGTTGACGTTCGAAGACTTCTTCCATCTTTCCGGCCAAATCATCGCCATCCCATCCCATTGCGTCCACCTCCTGCAAGTTGTAGTTCATCCTAACACCTATTACCGAGACGCGCACTGTTGGCTCGTTCCTGCAGAGGTCCTGGTTTGTTTTCTCTGTGTAACCTCCGTGTTCTCTGTGTCTCTGTGGTAAACAAATCAAGATTCACCACAGAGACACCGAGATCACAGAGGACGCACAGAGATCCAATTCCAACTAAGGCTCAACTTGCTCTTTGGGTCTGGCTGCTGAGACTATGGCGACGCAAGCATTCATGAGCGCGGAAATACAAAACAACGAAAAGAAAAAGCGTGTCACGCCCGCGACCGCGTGGCGCGACGCGCGCGAGCTCGTTTGGGCGCATCGTTATCGCCTGGCGCTGGGCATGGTGCTGATGATTATCAACCGGCTGGTTGGTTTGGTACTGCCTGCGAGTTCCAAGTACCTGATCGACGACGTCATTCTCAAACGTCGCGCCGAGCTATTGATTCCGCTGGCACTGGCTGCCGGTGCAGCCACTCTGGTCCAGGCTCTTAGTTCGTTTGCGTTGTCTCAAGTGCTGGGCGTAGCCGCTCAACGCGCGATCACCGAGATGCGCAAGAGCGTGCAGGAACACGTCGCGCGGTTACCCATACGCTACTTCGACTCCACCCAGACCGGCATACTCATCTCGCGCATCATGACTGACGCCGAAGGCATACGTAATCTGGTGGGCACCGGATTGGTCCAACTCGCCGGCAGTCTCATCACAGCCTTGATCGCGTTGTGCGTTCTCTTCTACCTCAACTGGAAGCTGACTTTGATTACGCTGTTTGCGCTGGGCGCCTTCGGCGCGTGCATGGGTTTCGCGTTCAAGAAACTCCGTCCTCTCTTCCGTGAACGGGGAAAAATTCATGCTGAAGTTACCGGTCGCTTGACTGAGTCGCTTGGCGGCATTCGTATCGTCAAGGCTTATGCGGCGGAGAAGCGCGAGGAGTTGGTGTTCGCGCGCGGTGCTCATCGACTCTTTCGCAATGTCGCTCGCTCCATGACTGCGGTCTCCGGCGTTACTGCATTTTCCACAATCATTGTTGGCCTCATCGGCGTCATTCTAATTCTCGTCGGCGGGCGCGACATTCTGAACGGTCAAATGACGCTGGGCGACTTTTTCATGTACATGATTTTCACCGGACTCGTAGCGATGCCGCTGGTGGAGATCGCAAACATCGGAACGCAGATCACCGAAGCGTTTGCCGGTCTGGATCGCATCCGCGAAATAAAGCGGATGGCCACTGAAGACGAAGACGAGGCGCAACGCGAGCCGCTCGGCGAAATCAAGGGCGAAATTGCATTCGACAATGTCAGCTTTGAGTACAACGACGACACGCCCGTGCTCAAGAACGTTTCTTTTCGCGCGCCCGCTGGTTCGACGACGGCGCTGGTCGGCTCTAGCGGGTCCGGCAAATCCACGCTGATTAGTTTAGTGATGGCGTTTAATCGTCCACTTGAAGGTAAGGTCAGTGTGGACGACCGTGATTTGGCCTCTATTAAGTTGAAGGACTATCGCCACCAACTCGGCGTAGTGCTTCAGGATAACTTTCTGTTTGACGGCTCAATCGCTGAGAACATCGGCTTCTCTCATCCGCACGCAACTCGGGAAGAGATCATCGCTGCTAGTCGTGTGGCCCACTGCGAAGAGTTTATCAACGGGTTTGCCGAGGGATACGACACGATTGTCGGCGAACGCGGGGTGAAGTTGTCAGGTGGACAGCGACAGCGCGTAGCGATCGCTCGAGCAATTCTGGCTCAGCCCAAAATCCTCATCCTTGATGAGGCGACGTCGAGTCTCGATAGCGAAAGTGAAGCGTTGATTCAGGACGGTTTGCAGTCTTTACGCCAGGGACGGACGACGTTTGTGATTGCGCATCGACTCTCGACGATACGCAGTGCGGATCAAATACTGGTGCTGGAAGCGGGCGAGATTGTCGAACGCGGGACTCATGAAGAGCTGCTGGCAGCTGGCGGAAGATATAAACAGTTGTACGACAAGCAGTATCACTTCGAACGCAATCAATTCATCAATCCGGGCGAAGACTTCACGCCTGAACCGCCGAAACCCGCGCGTGCCGAGGTGGATACCGGGACGATGCCTACGAATTTGTAAGAACTAGCATCCGCAGATTACGCAGATTCCACAGATTCAAAAGCCTTAAGACAGATGGAGGTTTGCAACCGGCGGAAGGTGTCTAATCTGTGTAATCTGCGAAATCTGCGGATAGATCTTCAGTAGTAAATTGGAAGGAACAATGAACAGAGAAACTATGCGCAGTAAGGTCGTGCTTGCTTTGCTGATCGCGTTGATGATCAGCTACTCGATAACGTCAGCAAACATTATCCACGCATCGGCCGTCGCGCCGTCAATTTCCGACCTGGCCTGGATGGCCGGCAGGTGGCAAACAGCGCCGGGCGAGCGCACGCGTGTGGAGGAACACTGGATGGCGCCCGCTGGAGGGACGATGGTCGGCATGGGTCGGACAGTCGCCGGCGACCGTACTGTTGAGTTTGAATTTCTGAGATTGGAACAACGCGCCGACGCGATTTACTACGTAGCGAGTCCAAAGGGTCGTTGTCCTGCGACGGATTTCAAGCTAACGCGTCTTGCGGGACAGGAAGTTGTTTTCGAAAACCCCGCGCATGACTTCCCTAAACGCATTACTTATCGCAAGAATTCGGACGGCTCATTAACCGCGACCGTCGATGCAGGCGCAGGAACAAAGGCCCAAACATTTACTTACCGTCGGATCATTAGATGAACGGGAACGCTCTGCACAAAAACTCTCCTTTCATGTATTTCGTGCAGCTTCGTGTAATTCGTGGATCGTAAGGCTCCTATTCGTAAGCAAACGATCGACGAAATTGCACGAAATCTCACGAAACGACACCACCTAACTGGTCGCAAAGTGCACTCACACACTGCCACCCAGCAAAACGTTTATGAGGCTTTCGTTTTGAGTTCGGCGAGCTCTTTTTCCAGCTTCTGAATCTCGCCCTGCACGCCTTCCTTGAATTGAGGATTGGTAAGCGTGGCGACAGACTTCTTCAGCGCCATTAGACGGGCGGTAAGCAACGCCTGGTCAGCCGGCACCGCAACATCGGGAGCGACGCCTGTCCCTTCCCAGTTGGATTTCGTAATGGGATTAATTGCTCGGCCGGTCGGCACGAAGACGTTGAAGTGTTCATGAACTCGATGCGGGCCACCCGGATGGGCGCCACCACCGGTTGTCTCACCGACGATCGTAGCTCGCTTCAAATTCTTCAGGTTATAGGCAAACTCCTCGGCGGCAGAAAAGGTTCGCTTGCTCGTAAGCACGTACACGTCTTTGTTCAAGTAGCGTTTGCCCGCGACTTCCTTACGCGTCCAGAACTCGTCTGTTCGATTTCCCTCGCGCCAGTACAGATCGTTTAGATGAACCGGTTCGGCGCCGAAGAGATAAGAGGAAATAAGCGCCACCATTTCCGGATTGCCGCCGCCATTAGTTCTCAGGTCAATGATCAGCGCGTCAGTACCGTTCAAGAAGTTCATCGTGGACGCGACTGTATCAGCGCCCAACTCGGCGTCGAAGAAACCCGCGAACTCAACGTAACCGATGTTCCCACGCAGGCGTTCTACTTTATTGAACCCATGGTTCATCCAGCCAAAATCCCGTCGTGCTTCTTCACGCTCCTCGGCGGTCCGCTCGCGGCGCGGCTCTCGCACCGGTATCGGCTCGTGCGAGTAACGAACGCGCAGGTGTTTGTCCTTGCTTACGGCCTGCAAGTCTTTGGTGAGTGTCTCCGCGAACGCTTTGGAGCTCGTGATTTGATCGTATTCTTTGTTTTTCGCTCGTTCACGAATTGACGCTTCCATCTTCTTCGCCGTTTCCGGGAAGACATACGAGTCATTCAACCGCTTCAATATTGCATCGATGATCTGCACGCGCGCCGCCGAATCGACAGTTCCGTCCGGCTGTTCCATCGGCTGTTGTGCCGGCGCCACTTGCGATAGCAGGAGCGAGAAGAAAGCAAGGGCAATACAGGTTTTTATTGTTGATAGTCTAACCATGGTAATTCCTTTCTAATTTGGACGAGAAAATTTTCCAACTTTAAGAACTTTGGCACTCCAGCCCTGGCGTTTTAAGCCGGCTATCGTTTCAGCAATCCACTGAGCATCAGATCGGCAATGGCGGCGGTCCGCTCCTCGACCTCTTCGCGTTTGCCCAGTTCCGTTGCGGAAAGGCTGTAAGGCAGTAGACCGTTGGTGGCATTTAGTAATGCATATGCAGCAGTCAACGTGTTTTTCAATTCAAACTCACCGGACGCATGTCCCTGTCGTAGCACTTCCGCGAATATCTGAGCTTCCTCATCGAAGTAACGTTTGCGTCGCGCCAGCAATCCGGGTCGCAGCGCCGACAACGCTTCGTTGATGCTCTGCGTGTAATGCTGAACGCTATCAAACCTGAACATGACGCGTGTCAGGAGCATCATCCGGAGCCTGCTGGCGGCCGTAGCATCCGAACGAACGATGACCCAGAGACGCTCTTTGACACGATCAACTACCCGGTCAACGCGCGAAAGCACGACTTCTTCCTTGCTACTGAAGTGAAGATAGATTGTGCCTTTGCCAATTCCAGCCTCGATGGCGATGTCTTCCACCGTCATTTTGCGGTACCCGTAACGCGCGAGCAGGCGGTCGGTGGCGTCGAGAATCGCCTCCCTGACATCGCCTTTTGCGGAAATATCTAGAGTTTTGGCTGTTTGACTCATGACCGGATTTGAATTCCAGTCATAACACGCTGGCGAGCAGGGAAAGTTCCCAGAAGTTTTTGGGGCGGGGTGACGAGGGCCCAAACCTTCAACTAACCGCTAATCACAAGTAAGTCCATCCGCATGTCAGTTAGTAAAACGATCCACGAAGTAACACGAAATTTCACGAAGAAGAGACCATGTTCTTTAGTGTAATTTCGTGGATCGTTTGTTTGTCTTCTAATTAGCACACCACCTGCTGCTAAGATTTATTCACTTCTTCTGCTTTTCCCAAGTCTGCGTAATCTGTGTAATCTGTGGATGAAACTATGAGCACAGAACCAAACAAAGTTATTTATTCGATGGTCGGGGTCAGTAAGTTTTACGACAAGAAGCCCGTTCTGAAAGACATCTACCTGTCCTATTTCTACGGCGCCAAGATTGGCGTTATTGGTCTCAACGGCTCGGGCAAGTCGTCGCTGCTGCGCATACTCGCGGGCGTGGATAAAGACTTTAATGGTGAGACAGTGATCTCGCCCGGCCACACCATCGGTTTTCTCGAACAGGAGCCTTTGATCGACGACTCACGAACGGTCCGCGAAGTTGTTGAAGAAGCCGCGAAAGAGACGATCGATCTTCTGAAGGAGTTTGAGGAGATCAACGCCAAATTCGGCGAGGAGATGACAGACGACGAGATGGCAGCCTTACTCGAACGCCAGGGAGTCGTGCAGGAGAAGCTCGATCAACTCGACGCGTGGGACATCGATTCCCGTCTGGAGATGGCGATGGATGCGCTGCGTTGTCCGCCGTCAGAAACGCCGGTGAAGATTCTGTCGGGGGGTGAACGCCGGCGCGTGGCCTTGTGTCGTTTGCTTCTACAAAAGCCGGACATTCTTCTGCTCGACGAACCAACCAACCATTTGGATGCGGAATCTGTCGCCTGGCTCGAGCAACATCTGCAGAGTTATGCGGGAACAATCATTGCCGTAACGCACGACCGCTATTTTCTCGACAACGTGGCTGGTTGGATTCTCGAGTTGGATCGCGGAGCCGGCATTCCGTGGAAAGGAAACTATACGTCGTGGTTGGAACAGAAACAGGAACGTTTGCGGCGTGAAGAAAAGTCGGAGAGTGAGAGGCAAAGAACGCTGCAACGCGAGTTGGAGTGGATTCGGATGTCGCCGAAAGCGCGCCGCGCAAAGGGCAAAGCACGCATCACTGCCTATGAAGAGCTGCTGCGCAATGAATCGGAGAAACGGCGCGAGGATTTGGAGATTCACATTCCAGCAGGGCCGCGTCTGGGGAATGTCGTGATTGAAGCTGAGGATGTAAGTAAGGCATATGGCGAACGGCTGTTGGTCGAAGAGATGACGTTCAAGCTGCCTCCAGGCGGCATCGTCGGAGTTATCGGTCCAAACGGCGCCGGCAAGACGACTCTATTTCGCATGATCACCGGTCAGGAACAACCGGACAGCGGCGTCATTAAGATCGGGGAAACTGTGACGCTGGCATACGTCGATCAAAGTCGTGAACTGGATTCGGAGAAGTCGATCTGGGAAGAGATAACGGGCGGTGCGGATACGTTGAACCTGGGGGCCAGGGACAAAACGGGCAAGAGTTCGGGTCCGGCTGTTAACTCTCGAGCCTATGTGGCGCGGTTCAACTTTTCAGGTTCGGACCAGCAGAAGAAAGTCGGCATGCTCTCGGGCGGTGAACGCAATCGCGTGCACCTGGCCAAGATGTTGAAAGAAGGCGCCAACGTTCTATTGCTCGACGAGCCAACGAACGATCTTGACGTCAACACGCTGCGGGCGCTTGAAGAAGCCTTGGAAAACTTTGCCGGTTGCGCCGTGGTGATTTCTCACGACCGTTGGTTCCTGGATCGGATCGCCACTCACATCCTCGCCTTCGAGGGCGACAGTCGCGTCTTTTGGTTTGAAGGCAACTATTCGGAATACGAAGC
>JALZOO010000013.1 GCA_030913905.1 Acidobacteriota bacterium | reverse complement strand
CGACCACCCCACGCGGGCTGCCCGCGCGGGGACCCCGGCGAGTTTCTCCGGGCCGCCCGAGACACGATGGACAGTCTGTCCGCCAATCCCCTTATTTACCAGGTTCGTTCTCAACGCAAGCAGGTGCGTTGGGCTTATCCGCATCGGTTTCCCTACCGTATCATCTTCCGGGTAATTCGCGACACCCCCTTCCTGACCTTAGAGACATTCTGAGTTGAGTTAACCAGCGCAAACTAAAGTTGAACTCTGAACTGCTTGAGTCTTCCCCAACCAACGCAAACTGAAGTTTGCGTTACAAGAGCGGGGGCGGGCCCCCTTCCTGACCACGAGACATTCCAGCTAGAGCCGTGAGTCATGAATCGACGACTCGCTCCGCGCCTGTCCGCTGCAATTCATCTTCGTCAGATACACTCAAAGGCACCTCGGCCGTTGTCTACACAACTGTTACTGCAGCAATTCGCGTTGACCGTACATGTGGCGCCCGACGCTCCACAAGTTGCTGCTGAAGCAGCCCTCGGTGCGACGATAGAAGTGACCAGGGGCAGGGTCACTGCCCCCGCAATCCCCAGGCGTTTCATCAGGGTCCGCCGCGACACTTGTTCCAATGCTACGGGTCGTGCGAACGACTCCTGCAAAAGATGAGATTCTCTTAACTGATCCAGCGCCAACCAAACCGCTTCTTCGGCAACCGGAGTGTTCATCTTGTCTTCCAGCAGTTGGCACATCTCCGCGATCGTTGTCAGCCCGTCACAATGGGACCAGAGCAGCGCGGCGGTTGGATTGAGACAATGAGCCCGATCGCTATTGCGGTCATAGATCAGCAATTCGCTGCCAATTTCTTTCGTGACCAGTTGACTCTGGCGGGCCCGCGGCAGTGGTTGATAGATTTCGTCCATTCGCGACTCTCCTCTCTCGAACACAAGGGTGCTAACGAGCTTGTCCCAAAGATCTTACATAGCGGATGCAGTCACCGCCAATCCGTTCCTTAGCATCAAATGCGAACTCATGATGCCCAGACGGCAATATTTTGGTCGAGCACCTACCTAACCGGTCTTCGGAAGTGCCGGAGGAAATTCACAGCTCGCCAAAAGCAGTCGCCAACCTGAAATCGCAATCTCGGCGTCTCATCAAAAGCTGCCTTCAGGTTGATAGTTGCTTCAATTGGACTGGGCCAGTGGTATCGTATTCTTCTCAGCACGTGAACCGGACGACGCCACGCCAAGATCAAAGGAGACCTGTGCCTTTCGTACATTGAGCAAATCTCCCATTCCTTGAGAACGGATGGTAGCAGCCAAGTGGGCAGTTGTTTAGCGCGTGCTATCGCCGGAACGCCGTCCACGTTTGCCTTCAGGAGGTGCTGCGCGAGGGCGAGTGTGTAGACCACCCAGTCCCTGCTTCTGGCAGTGGTCCCGAGACACAAATCCCAATCGAAGTCAGAGGGCCGAGATTCTAACGCGACAGCTACGTCACACAACCACAAAGGACGCCAGGCTCCTTCGCGCAAGAAGTGAAAGCACAGGAGACGCAGGTGGTCTTCTGGTCCAGGCGTTCGCACAGGGACGGCATCAATTTCCAGGCACTGGGAGCGCGCGTACAATTCTCTCCATGGTTGATCACCGAACCTGACAAAGCCTTTATGCAGGTCTACGCGGTATTTCCTGCAGTCCTCATTCTTAAGCAATGTCTTTGCGGTTAGGTATTGATCCGGAGCAACACACAGATCAATATCCCCATACGGTCGCAATCCCGGCTCAACATAAAGTCGTGCAATGGCCCAACCTTTGACCAGCACCGGCTCGACACCATTTGACCGAAGTAGTTCGACAACTTCCTGGATTTCACGCTCATGAAGAGCAGCCTGCACAGCATGGAGTCGATAGGCTTGCTGTAATTGCAAAGCCGCCGGTGAGGCCCGCAAGTTTGAGTCCCTCACTAGCCGCCAACCCAGCGCTCCAGCCCCTGTTTCCAGAAGTAGGGGAGTTATGCTAGCCAGCTCTGCGGGAGAGATCTCAAGTGCCGGCGGAATGCGACGCCATGCACCCACCAGCACTCGGGCCATTAGCTTTCCATTGTTGTTTCCCTGCTTCAATTTCTTTTCGATCTTGCTATAACCGTCGCCAGGGCTTTCATCGTGAAGAGATTTTGGCGCATGGAATGTCGAAAGGAAAGTAGTGAGAATGAGTGATGAGCCGAGAACCCGTGAATGGTGAGGAGGGGGTGATGTCTCATTGGAAGCGGAGGCTCCGGTAACTGTTTGGCAAGTTGACGGAAAGGCAGAGCCTTTCCGCACAGCAGGCGGCGGAGCCGTTTAAAGGCGGTGAAGAGTGAAGTAATGAAGAGTCAGAAAAGCAAGAATGGAGCGGTACTGGCGGGGTTAGGGGTTACGGACCTCACCAACTAGCCACTCTTTGTGAATTAAGCATTCGGGGCCAGGAATAAACAGGTCGCTTATGGATTAACCACCAGGACGTTGAACTGTGCTCCGGTCGAAATATCGCTGCCTGCTACTATCCATCGTCCGGCGGGGCACGTACCGAAACTCAAAGTACCGGTATACGTCAGATTCAAATTTGAGTTGGGGTTGGTGTTTGTTCGAGCGCCGTTAATCCCGAGGATCCCAGTAACAAAAATCAGAGCGTTAGCGTTGCCATTAATAGATGGCTGGTCCATGAAACTAAAGTTGTTGAATGGTCCACAGGTGTTAGCGACGGTGCGCGTGTGTCTGAAAGTTACTACGTTTGTGCCGGATCCCGCCGGCCCCTGGGGTCCGACCGGCCCCTGAACTCCTGCCGGTCCTGGAGGTCCTGCAGGCCCGGCCATGTTCCAGCTAATAGAAGTCTCGTGGTTCTTACAATCGGCTGGAGAATTAACCCGACGAAGGCCACCATTAGTGTTGTTATAGCAAGCCTGAATCGGATTCACGGGTGGCTCAGCATGCGCGGTTACGAGGACCACCAGCGCCACGGCACAAAGAAAAAGAAGCATGCAAATCACCGTGGCGGGATTATTCATAAACCTCTTCATTGAAAACTCCTTTATGTAATTGGGCGTGATAGCCGTCCAAGCGCTGCGCTTAGCGGCCGGATTAAGGGTCTTGGGCCAGGAATTCTCGGATGATGCGGCGGTGTTTTTCGTCGTGGATTCGGGTGAAGAGTTTTTCGCCGAGTCTGCGGACGGTCTCCGGGCGGTCGAAGGGTAATTGGTCGTACATCTTTCCGCCGCTGAAATGGCAAGGCGTGCACTTCGACTGAAGAATCGGTTTCACGTCGTGATCGAAATCAACGCGTGCCGCGGCGGGTGTCGTAGCTGTTGGTACGTAAGGGTTCGCAGTCTGCGGGGCTAGACGTGCTTCAGTGCGTGGCATTCCGTCGTGGCCCAGTCCGAAAGCCACGATCGATAACGCGATTACCAGAATGGCGGTACGCATGGCTCGGATCCTACTTCAGAGACCCGTGAAACGTGAAGAGTAAGAGGTGAAGCAAACAGGAGACAGCAAACAGCCGCCCTACGCGCTGCGACACCTGAATCGAACTAGTTGTTGTTGTCGGCTACAGTAGCGCGATCAGGGGCTTCATCTTCGAAGTTGAGAGGCAAACTAACAGTGCTGCAACCGGGCCAACCTCGCCAATCGGCATCTTTAGGGAACAATGCAGTTGTCGAGCAAGACAAATGCTTTTGAGTCATCAAAACCGCCGCCCATTCCCCGTACGGTTCCTTCAACGGTAGCTACCGTATGAGCGCTCAGGGTGGCCACACCAGAATTCTGCGATTGGCTGAAAAAGCAGCGAGCATTATTCCGAGTTGTGATCGAAGACTTGAAAGTCAAAACGACCCTGCCGTCCTTACCAATTTCAATTGTGTTTACTGTCCCATGAATGCGTACGCGCTTTCCGATGTACACCTGATTGGCGCGGACTTCATTCGACTCGAATTCCCCGACCAGCGCGGCGGCATGCATTGAAGTGATATCAGTTGACGACGCGGGAGGTGCCGATTCTTCACGCCGCGGCGCCGGCGATTCCGCGACCACTTTTCCCAGGTCTATACCCGTGCCAAAAGCCGCCAAGTGACCCGCATAGGATTGATCGTTGAAAAGGCCGAGGATACTGACGGTCTTTCCGCCTCCGCTGATAACGGTCAGGAACGCGGCAGCCTTACCGGTCTCGAGTTCCACGGCCGTCCCGCCCGCGATTGCTGTCCAGCCGTCAGACACTTCCGTTTCGGTCTCCGGATTTGCCTCCGCTTTAAAGGGCTTTATTACCAGATTATTCCACTCTCTTTTAAAGTCGCTTTCCGGATTGCCGGTGCTGTTCGTCGCACCGTAAAGCGTAATGATGCAAAAGTGGCCGGTGGCTGCATCGAGATTTGAGAACGCCACGATGTTTTCTTTTACGGTCTTGTCCCAACCCTTGGGCGGAGTGTACTTAACGATGCCCAACTTCTCCGTTTGAGAGACAACGCTCGGCGAAATTGATAAACACAAGATTAGCGTAACGAACAAACCTAAAAGATGTCTGTGATTGATTTTGTGTGCCTTCATTGCTTTGTCCTCTTGTTTGAACCCGGAAGTCGACGACAATTTATCAAGTGCTAAACCTGATCAGATTGCCATTGACGTAAGAAACCACGCCAGTTGACGCTGTCGCAATAACCTGGCTTAGCGCATATATATAAATTCGGGAAAATACGGAAATAATCTTTTTTTCATGCTCCCCAACTCCTTAGTTTCAAGTGCGAATCTCTGAACTGACTATTTGCATTCATCTGTTTCGAGTGGAACGAGGTCAATGGGAGCGCTGCCGCTGTGGGAGCGGCTAGCGCCGGGAGCAGTCATATTCATTGATACGGACCATAAAATCTTTTGCGCATCAGTATCCCAGGACGGACCCCATACACGCTCCGAGCTTGTCTCCGTCTGGGATGTTTCCCCGCGCGGAATAAAGCTGCAGCTTTTCATTGTTACTCCGTGGCTTTGTTGTGGGTCCGTTGAAAGGTGTTACCACATCTGCCATGAAAGCAGTTGGTCGAGGAACCGCCGGAAAAGTAGGACTCTATTCGCGTAGCACTCCTCTGTCAAGCAAGCCGACTCGCAACAAGCGGACTCGTAAGCACCTTCCTACCTATTACTGATGGCAATGGTCCCGGTGGTGTCCTGGTTTTAAGTAACTCTCTGTGAAGCAAATCGATAATATCTTGTTGTAGCA
This sequence comes from Acidobacteriota bacterium, assembly GCA_030913905.1. Taxonomy (GTDB): domain Bacteria; phylum Acidobacteriota; class Blastocatellia; order Pyrinomonadales; family Pyrinomonadaceae; genus PSRF01. The sequence continues at coordinate 5,840 of JALZOO010000013.1, read as the reverse complement.
AGATTGTTTTGGCTAGGTTCCTCGTCCCGGAGGGACGAAATGTTTATAGACTCCCGACGTCCCACACACTTCCTCGCTCCAGAGGAGCGAAACGGACACCCAACTCGCATGCCATTGCCGGAAACATTGCGCTCCGCTGGAGCGCCGGTCAGCCTTCGTAACCGGTGTCTATAAACATTTGGCTCCGCTCGAGCCAGAGCCACTACTTGGTTGCGACGTAAGTCGTGCTGCGCCACAGAGAAAACTCAAATAGGACACTACCGCCCCTACCCTACACTGAGAGCAGCCAGACTTGAGTGGTGAATCACAAACTGGCAGGTTGCGTAGAAGACGCAAACTAACAGTTTGCGTTACGGCGGGAGCAAGCTCGCCTTCCCTACCCTGAGACATTCAGACTTGCCCCTGAGGCATTCAAACTTGAGTGGTGAATCACAAACTGGCAGGTTGTGTAGAAGACGCAAACTAACAGTTTGCGTTACACAGGTACGCCGACCCATCGAGGGTCGGCGTAATTGTTGAGGGGGGACCTGATCCCGGGGCGTTGCCCCGGGCTATATGCATTCCGCGCCTACGGCGCTTTGACTCGACGCGCTGCGCGCGGCGATCTTAATAGAGAGTTCAGAAAGGGAGATCGGAGGGCGACGCTTCATCTAGAGTCTCACCTTCCTCTGCTATGTAGACATCATCCACAACCTCCCCGCGGGCGATGCGTTGCCGGCGTTCCTCCATTTCGCGATCAAACCTGCGGTTGAATTCCTCGCGCTCACGCTCTTTAGTTTCCCATTCTTCAAGCGTGAGGGAGGTTGAAAACGCGAAGCCTTCGTCCATGTTGCAACCATCGAGATGCCAGAAGCCTGGGCCAAATCCCATTTCTACATCCAGGGCTGACATGCGGCACCAGTCACAGTTTTCATCGATGATCATCTCTTTGGCGCTCATCGCCTCAGGAAGTCGTCTGCGTTCGTTGTCGATGAGGATAGCGGGAACCCGACCGTCCAAGTCGGCTTGAGGTTGCTCGAGCCAATCATTCTTGATCCGCTCTAGCGTGCGAATCAAAGAAGCGGGGGCAACCAGTCCTTCCGGACCTTGAGACATTCCAGGTTGACTCCTCTCGACCTGAAGTTCCGCTATCGCCGATTGGACCCGGTCGCTACCACCACCCCACGCGGGCTGCCCGCGCGGGGACCCCGGTTCGCTTCCGGTTCTGAATTTGTCTAGCTCACCACTCGCGGTTCCTTCACGTTTGACCTCGGTGCTGGTTGAACCATCCCCATCGGCCAATCGCTCCCCCCGAGCTACCGTCCAAAGCAGATGACGGACCAGGTCGTAATAAAGAACCCATTCTTGGGTGCCAAAGCCACCAAAGCGATAGGCGTATGAATCGGCGAGAGGCACGGTGGGCCTTCGCCCTGGACAGTCCATTGCAAACAGCGAGTGTGAAGGTCGAAGTCGATGAAGTCCTGCTTCTCAAGCAAGACGTCACGTGGCGAGCGCCCGCGCAGATCTTCGCGCGGCGTCATCAACCAGGTTTCGTGGAGGTTGGTGATCGCTTGTGCCAGCGCGTGTTGTGCTTGGTCGTCGTCGTTTGTCAGGCATGAAGTTTCTGCAGGTTCGTCAAAGACGATCTCAGGATCTGAGATTTCAGATCTCAGAATGGAATCAAGAACGGCACCTTGAGATCTCAGAAGGGCATGAGAGTTAGCGATGAATTCAATTAACGGTAATCCATACAGCACTGCGCGCGCGTCAAACGTGAGATTCTCCGCCCGCTGCTGACGTCGACGATCACACGCCCAACGATAGGCCTCGACTGAGTCAACGAACAGCCAGTCAGACGGGATTCGGAACAGCACCGGAACGTCGGTTGACTTCGTGCCATCGTGGTAACGCACCTCGCCTTCGTAGACCGGCTGTGAATACGAAGATTCAGCAGCAACAATTCGAGCCGCCAGATCGATTATTACAAGCCCTGCATCCCACGGTTCCGAATCGATCTCGGAACCAGAACGAAAACACGGGAAGTGACTCTCTCCCGCGTGGGGTCTTATGTAACGGCCCAAGGCTGATTCCAGCTCAGCGATGGTTTCCGGTTCGGCCGAAAGCGCAGCCATGCATGAATCGGCTACCGAACCGTGAATCGTGCCGGTAAGAATACTCTGAGCATCGATGAGATTGAGTTTGACTTCACTCATTGAGGTTGTCTCCTGACTGAGTGCTGAGTGCTGAGTGCTGAGTCCTGATTCCTTATGCCCCACTGGTCACTGAGGCTGCAGTATGCGGAACGGGATTCCGGATCTGCAAAGCTTGCGCGGAAAGGGGCGGGATCAGGTGTTAGCAAGAGGTTTGGCTAGCGGTGAAAGGGCGGCAGGTGCAGGAAACAGGAGCGGGCGTCAGGAGCAGGAGGCAGAGGCAGGAGCAGGAGGCAGAGGCAGGAAGGCAGAAGGCAGAAAGAGGCGCTCTACTGTCTTCGATGGGCCAGGCTTGCGATCGCAGCCAGCAGGTCTTCTGGCTCAACCGGCTTAGCGAGGTGTAGTTGATAGCCCGCTGCAAGGGCGAGCTCGCGATCTTTACGCGTAGCGTAGCCAGTTAGAGCGATAGCCGGCACGAGTCCTCCCTGCTCGGGCGGCAGCGCCCGTACTTTGCGCATAAACTCGTAGCCGTCTTCTTCGGCCATGCCAATGTCGCTGAGGATTACGTCTGCCGGTCGCCCGCTGCCTGCACCCCAAGCGGCTGCGGCTCCCCCCAGATCGCTCCCGGTGCTGATAAGGAGGCGCAGCGCTTCGGAAGACGAAGAGGCGGAAGTAACTTCAGCGCCCTGGCGCTGAAGCATCAGTACAAGCAGCCGGCGCGTATCGTCGTCGTCTTCAACCAGGAGCACCTTGACGCCTAAGATATGGGCACCGCTCTGGTCTGCCGAATCAGCGCTACGCCTTCGTTCAATCTCTAGTCGCCTCGTCTCAGCTCCAGCCGGGTCGCGCCGATCTTCAGCGAGGGGCAGATCTACGGTGAACGTCGCTCCCTGCCCTGTGCCAGGACTCTCAGCCTTAACGTTTCCACCATGCAATTCCACCAGATGACGCACTACGGCAAGACCTAAACCGAGGCCGCCCTGTTTGCGTGTAGCCGAGCCTTCAGCCTGACGGAAACGATCGAAGACGTAAGGCAGAAACTCCGAAGGAATGCCCTCTCCCGTATCGCTGACCTTCAGACGGACATACGGTTCTACACACTCGAGTCTGACGGTCACGCTGCCGCCGCGCGGAGTAAACTTGATCCCATTTAGCACCAGGTTCCAGATCACCTGGCGCAAACGGTTCGGATCACCTTTCACCAGACAGTTTTCCCGCTCAAACACCGTGTGGAGTGTGATGCGTTTAGCCTCAGCCGTGGGAAGCAATCCATCCTTTGCTGCCTCCACCACAGACACGAGATTGATTGGGCGAATATCGAGGCGGAGATTGCCGGTGATAATGCGTGACACGTCCAACAGATCATCGATGAGTCGCCCCTGCGAACGGGCATTACGCTCAATCGTCTCGATTGCTCGATCGAAATTAGCTTCTTCAACTTCTCCTTTTCGGATCAATATGGCCCAGCCAAGAATCGACGTCAGCGGGGTGCGCAGTTCGTGCGAGAGGGTCGCCAAAAATTCGTCCTTAAGTCGATCGGACTCCTGGGCCTGACGGCGCGCGTTACGCTCCCGCACCAGGAGGGCCGCGCGTTCCTCCTCCGCAAGCTTTCGAGCAGTGACGTCGAGAATGAGAGAGAGCACAGAGACGAGATTTCCGGCATCGTCTCGGAGCACAGAGTTGTACCATTCGCAATAGAGTACTTCGCCGTCCTTAGTGTAGTTACGATTGCGCTGAACTCCCTGGAGTTCCTCTCCGACACGCTGTCGGTTGGTCACCTGCTCGACAGCATCTATGTCCTCGTCGAAAACGAAATGCCAGTCATCGACGTGCTTGCCAATCACTTCTTCGGCTTTCCAGCCAAAGAGGCGTTCGGCCGACTCGGACCAGCGCGATACACGGAAGTCTGTGTCCCACTCGACGACGGCCAGCGGCGAATTCTCTACGTGAAACATCATGCGCTGATAAGCATCGTGGGCTGCCTCTTCCGCGCGTTTGCGTTCGGTGATGTCTCGAATGACGGCGATGCCGCCGACAATCCTCTCTTGAAGATCGCGGAGAGGTGAGTAGTAGCCCCTGAAAAAACCTTCGCGACCCGTTTCGGGAATGGTATAGGGTCGGTTTTCAGAAACTGTGCTTTCGCCACCAAGTGCGGCAAAGAAACATTTGTCCTCGCCTGTTTCTGTGAGGAAGGGAAAAACGTCGAACGCGTTCTTGCCGAGCACGTCTTCGGCCGCTATACCGGTGATCCGCTCCATCGCCTGATTCCAGACGGTGTAGCGGCAAACGCTATCAAACGCGAGTATGCCGTCGACGCTGGCGTCGAGCAGGCGCTTGAGAAAAAGATCATCTTGACTCGTCTTGTTCAAGATAGGTCAGGTGTCAGGCACTGGAGTTGCGGATTGTCGGGGGTGATTCTGATTGTAGCGCATATTTAGTGCGACCGGCAGGAGGCAGTGGGCAAGTGGGGAGTGGGCAGTGGTGGGCAGGAGCAGGAAGCAGAAGGAGTGAACAGCAAACAGCAAACAGTTAACAGCAAACTGCCAGAATTATCCGCAGATTACGCCGATTACACAGATTAGACGGAGACAGGAACAATCCACGAATCACACTAAGCAACACTAACTCCCGACTCAGCCGTACGGCACTAAGTACTCAGCACTCAGTACTCAGTACTCAGGACTCAGCACTCAGAACTCAGGACTCAGCACTCAGAACTCAGGACTCAGGACGTGAATCGTAAATAGCTTAAGGCGGAAGACTGAAACTATCCGCAAATTACGCAGATTAGAAAAGCGTTTGGGATTGGCTTATGAGGCGCTTTTTATGTCAAACAAGGCGAAATGTCAATGCTGCCAGTGGGGGCGGCAGGAGGCAGGAGCAGGAGGGGCAGGAGAACGGAAGATTTTCCATATATCATTTGACATTTCCCACTTGCCATTTGAAGACGCCTGTCTAGAGCAGCTCTTTGGCTGGAGGAGGCAAGAGGCGAGTAGGAGCAGAAGGCAAGGGCCAATAGCAGGAAGCGCAGGAGCAGCGAAACTGTCTTAGGTTTTCGAGATGAGAAATGAAAAATGAGAAATGAGATATGGAAAATCTTCTGATTTGCCAATTCTCAATTCTCGTCATCCACTACCTGCTTCCTGTCTCCTGCTCCTGCCTCCTCGCGCCCTATCTTCCGCCGGGGGGAAGATGTTCATTCAGATAGCGAGTTAACAATCCGTATAAATGTCGTGTGGTGCCTGGTCCTTCGAAGATGCCGTGAGACCGATTCGGATAGGGCATGATCGTGAACGGCTTGTTTGCCGCTACCAGCGCGTCAACCAATTTCTCCGTTCCCTGGTAGTGGACATTGTCGTCGCCGGTGCCATGAATAACTAACAGGTTCCCTTTTAATTGAGCGGCATGCGTAATCGGCGAACTCTGTTTCCACTCCTCCGGATGGTCCTGAGGCAAACCACCGTAACGCTCCTGATAGATCGTGTCGTAAAGGCGTAGATCGGGCACCGGCGCAACAGACATGCCGGTTTGATAAACATCCGGATAACGAAACATTGCATTCAGCGTGGCTGAGCCGCCGCCACTCCAACCCCAGATGCCGATCCGTGTGGGGTCCACGAACGGCCACTTCAGAATCGCGCGCGCGGCATTCGCCTGGTCCAATGAATTGGCGATTCCCAGTTTCCGATAAATGATCTTCCGCCACGCACG
>JALZOO010000005.1 GCA_030913905.1 Acidobacteriota bacterium | reverse complement strand
GCCGTAGTCAGCAAGACGATTAAAGCCACCAGGCCAATTGATGAGGCTATTGATGAGGTTACACGTCTAGTGTGTTTCATTTTACGAATCTCCTTCTTTTGCAGTGGGGTTAAAAATAAGTTGGAGCCGGAGAGACGTTGTCAGGCTTTTCCGAGAACAGGGAGGTTTCTCTTGAGTGGTGGCCATACAAGTTCACCCCGGGGGTAAGGTTGAAGTGAGAACCAGAAGTGCGAGGCGGGCGCAGTATATGCCTTTTCCAGGGAAACTCAACCTCAATTACGGGTTGTGCTGGAAACGACCGGATTCAGGAGAGACGACGAGGGCTGGTCGCTGACAAAGGGTTAAATGATTTCTATCGCCGCTATCGTCCTACGTCTGTCTTAACCAGCGAGCCACTTCGGGAATCGTTGCCCTCTTCCCGTACATCAACATTCCGATGCGATAAATGCGGGACGCAAGCCAGAGCAAAAGCACCACGGTAACCGTTCCAATAAATAGCGAAAGCATGATCTGCCACAGCGGAGGAGTCTGTGAAACAACGCGGACCATCATTGTGATCGGGGAGAAGAATGGAAACATCGAAACCCAAAATGCAAACGAGGAATTCGGGCTGCGAATGATGGGGAAAGCCATGTACAAGCCGCCCAGCAAGAGAAACACAATAGGGATAGCTAACTGCCCACCCTCCTGGGCAGTTGTCACCATCGAACCAACGAGCACGTAGAGCGTGGCATACATGAAATAGCCCAGCACAAAGAAGAGAAAGAAACAGAGATAGAACAGCGGCGGCAGATGTGGAAGGCTGACGTTTCCTATATCTACACCTTGAGACACCAGAAATCCTACGCCGAATAACGAGACCAGAAGAAAAGCCACAATCCAAATGCCCAACTGGGTCACGGCAACCAGGGAAACACCAATCACTTTACCTACCATGAGAGTCGACGACTTGATGGACGAAAAAAGAACCTCGGCTACCCTGGTTTCTTTTTCTTCTACGATGGCTCCCAGAACGATCTGACCATACAGGAGCACGGTAATGTAGATCAGAAACGCAATCACAAAGACCATCGCGAACCCCGCTCCTGAATCCTCTACTCCCTCTTCGCCTTTTTCGTTGACGGGATACGTAACCACATCGACTGGTTTCGAAAGCTCGTCGATCTTTTGTTCCTTGACCCCATTTGCAATTAATCGCTCTCTTCTAACCGCGTGGTCCAGCCGGTCCTCTATCTGTCCTCGGGTGATGACGTCGCCGACATTGCGACCATAGTACGAAGTTTGGCTCTCACTGTTTTCCAGGATATCGGGACCGATGACCAGGTAGCCGTCGAGTTCACCTCTTCCGATCCGCTGGTTCAATTCGCGTTTGACATCGTCCAGCGATCGACCATTCGGGTTAACAGGTTCGATACGAAAGCTGGTGTTCATTGATTTCCCGGCCTGCTTAGCGCGGTCGGAAGTATTTGCGTTAAACGACCTGGCAGCAGCGGCCGATCTGTCTCTAGGAAGATCTTCGTCCATCAGCGACTTCTGAATCGGGCCGTAAAGCTTCATACCCTCTGTTTGATCCACAATCGCGAGTCGCGTGTCATCACCAGCCTTAATACGAAAAAGCAGGCCAGGAACAATAGTGAATCCGATCAAAATCAAGGGTCCCAGTACCGTCATCACTATGAAGAGTTTGGTGCGGACTCGTTGCAGGTATTCGCGCTTTACGACTGCCAGAAACTTGTTCATACAGTCTCCGTCACGTTCAGGATGAAGATATCGTGCAGGCTGGGTTCGATCATTTCGAACCTCTCAATCGTCGCGCCCGCGGCGACTAAGCGCATCAGCAGCTGCTGCGCGCTTGCCTGCGGGGCCAACATCGCCTCGACAACATCGCTATGCCTCTGAAACGTGCTCACTAATTCATTGTCCGCCAGGACGTCGTCACCTCCCGTGATGCGGAGGGCAACGGCGTTGCGGCCGTAGCTGCGCTTCACTTCGCGAATGCTGCCTTCCAACACTTTGCGCGAACGATTGATGAGACAGATGTCATCGCAGATCTTTTCGGCCACTTCCATCTGGTGCGTCGAAAAAATGATCGTCTTGCCGGCCGCTTTCAATTCGAGAATTATTTCTTTTACCAATTCGACGTTTACCGGGTCTAAACCGGAAAAGGGCTCATCCAAAATAAGAAGATCCGGGTCATGGATTATGGCGCTAATGAACTGTATCTTTTGCTGCATTCCTTTCGAGAGGTCGGTGGTTTTTTTGGCTTTCCATTCCATCAACTTCATTCGTTCCAGCCAGCGGTCGATTCGTCGATCCGCTTCCTTCGCCGAAAGACTTTTCAGCTCGGCAAAGAACCGCAGCTGCTCGCCAACTTTCATCTTCTTGTACAGCCCGCGTTCCTCCGGAAGGTAGCCAATGCGGTCCTGGAGTTCGGGAGTAATTTGTTGTCCGAATAGAGTGATACGGCCGGAATCAGGAGCAGTGATATTTACAATCATCCTGAGGGTCGTAGTTTTTCCGGCGCCATTCGGGCCAATGAGACCAAATATTCTGCCGGCTCGGACCTGCAAACTCAGTTCGTCCACAGCCCTAAACTCGCCAAAACTTTTGGTGACGTGATCGAGAATGACGGTCGCAGAATTGTTTGTCATGGAGTGTGTCACTTTTAAGCGAGTGTTACGCGCAGTTGAGTCGCCCTGTTTGGTTGCTCTATTACGGATGAGCAGCCAATAAAGTTCTGCCCGGTTGCACAACCTGTCCCGCCAGGCAGTGACGCGGTGGCTGTTCGTATATTATTCTCTCAGTAAGTTTCTTCTCTGGCTGCTCTTCGCAAGCGTCTCCCCAGAACTTGCTCGCAAATCTTTCGCATATGCTTTTGTCGTCAACTATCAGGGCGAACATTGTAGCTATTGTTTGTCTATTAATCTGCGTGCCGCCTCTGAATGGGCAGACCCCGCAACAGACCAATCGCCCGGACCAATCAGACGTTCTGCGCGTCTATACGGAGCTGGTGCAAACGGACGTGATGGTTTTTGATAACCAGGGTCGGTTTGCCAATGGATTGCAACGCGAAGACTTCGAATTGCGGATTGACGGCAAACAAAAGTCGATTGAGTTTTTCGAGAAAATCACTGCCGGCAGCGTCAGTGAAGAGTCTCAACTTTCAGCAGCGCGCGGTTCATCACGGCCGAATCCAAAAGGTCCGGGACCGATCCCGCTGGATCGCGGACGTCCGATCTACTTTTACGTGGATGACCTTCATCTCGAGCTCCAGAGTCTTAAGACAACACAAAAACTCATAACCTATTTCATAGACCAGGGGATGGGACAGAACGACAGTGTCGCGATTACTTCTGCGAGCGGACAGATCGGGTTTCTGCAGCAATTGACTGACAACAAAGCTGTGCTGCGCGCGGCTGTCGGACGCATCAAGTTTCGGCCGTATGCCGTGCGCGACAACGAGAGCCCGCGGATGACGGAATACCAGTCGTCGTTGGTGGACAACAATGACCGGGACGTCATTGAATATTTTGTAAGCGAAGTCACGTCTCGCAACCCTGGCATCTCACGAGAGATGGCGGAGTCAATGGTCAAAAACCGCGCAAGGGTAGCGCTTATTCAAGCTGCCAACGTGACCAGGAACACGCTAACCGGCCTCGAGAGTTTGGTTCGGTCGGCAAACGTGGTACCGAGCCGCAAATTAGTGTTCTTCATCTCCGATGGTTTCTTTCTGGATCCGCGCAACTCGGATTCGATCTCGAAGCTTCGGGAAATCACAAGCGCCGCCGCTCGCAATGGCGTCGTGATTTATTCGATGGATTCGCGTGGGTTAGTTGCCGAATTGAGCGATCCCAGCCGTGCTGGAGTGTTTGATCAGAGCCTGCGCCTCTTAAATTCGAGTCAGGGCGAAATGATCGCGTCCCAGCACGGATTGAGTGCGCTTGCCAACGACACCGGAGGTAAGGCCTTTTTTAATAAGAACTCCCTGGAGCCGGCGTTGGCGAAGGCGGTGAAAGAAACTTCCAGTTACTATCTACTCGCCTGGAAGCCGGAGCGTGATACCCAAAAGCCAGGAAAATTTCGGCGCATTGAAGTACGACTCGTCGGCAAGCCCGACCTTCGCGCGCAAGTCCGGCGCGGCTTCTTCGATCTGGAACCTGAAGGGACTACCGCCGCGGCCGACAAGAGCAGCAAGACTAATCAGCAACGACCGACTGAAAAAATTCCTGAAAGCGATCTCAGAAAAGTAATAGGCGCGGCTTACCCGAAGCAAGATCTGCCCGTCGCGTTAAGGCTGAGTTACGTTCACGCGCCCAAACATGGAGAACTGCTCTCGACAACTGTGCAGTTGCCTATTCAGTTCCTCTCCTTCGAACCGGTGAAAGAAAAACAGACGGCATTCGTGACGCTTACAGGGGCTGTCTTTGATGATAAGGGAACTGCCAGCGGCGCATTTAGCGAGCGAGCAAGCGTGAGTGCCACTTCATTGAATGCGGAAGATGGCGGCCAGAATTTGGTCTATAGTCATTCGTTATACCTTAAGCCCGGACTCTACCAGGTTCGAGTTGCCGCGCGGGATGAGAAAAGCGGTCGGTCGGGCAGCGCCCATGGGTGGCTCGAGATTCCGAACCTTTCGTCTGGTGAACTTACGCTGAGCAGCCTGTTAATAGGCGGACGAGCGGAGGCCCGCGTCAACAACGCTTCGACCACCGAGGGTTCCGCAGAATCCAGTGAACCCAGACTGTCCAATCAATTCGCGCTCAACGAGTTTCTGCGATTCCTGGTGTTTGTCTACAATGCGACTCCTTCGACTTCGGACACGAAACCGGATCTCGCTGTACAGGTCCAGGTTGTAAGAGACGGTCAGCCGGTTATCACGGCTCCTCTCAAAACAATCTCACTCGAAGGTGTCGAAGATTTCAAGAACATTCCCTATGCCGCCGAAGTCTCGCTTGCGGGTTTGCCCCGTGGCCAGTATGTGTTGCAAGTCGCAGTGGTCGACCGGATGTCTAAACGCAGTGCTTCTCAGCAAACACGTTTTGAAATCCAGTAGTCACCCTTCCTTTTGAAACCCTGGAAACCAACCAAAGAACAACTAGTCGCGGCAGAAGGCAAAACCGTTCGCGATGTCATCGCGCCGCACTTGCGAGTACTCTTCTGCGGCATTAATCCCGGACTCTACACCGCTGCCGTCGGACATCATTTCGCAAGGCCGGGCAATCGCTTCTGGCCGGCGCTATATGCGTCTGGCTTTACTGAGTGCCTCATGTCGCCGTTCGACGAGCGAGAGCTTTTGCTGGCCAGTTATGGAATAACCAATGTCGTGATGAGGGCAACTGCCACCGCTGATCAACTATCTCGTGATGAACTTCGCGAGAGCGGCAGAAAACTCGCTGCCAAGGTGCGACGCTATAAGCCATGCTTTCTCGCGGTGCTCGGACTGGGCGCATACCGCGCGGCCTTCGAGCAACCAAAGGCAGTAATCGGCAGACAGGACTTAATGATCGGTGAAACGGTGGTTTGGGTGCTGCCAAACCCGAGCGGACTAAACGCACATTACCAGGCGAAGGAGCTGGGTCGCTTGTTCTCCGAGCTACGAGCAGCGGTTGAAGGTGAACGCTCGTCATTGCAGAACCGCGAGCTGTAGCGAGCGGATGCTGGCATTCAATCAGCACCTGTAAGAAACGAGCCGTTGCCAGAATAACAATTTGGTGGTTGAAGGCCAGCATCCGCTCGCTACCACTCGCGGTTCTGCATAGTCACCTGATCAAACCCTGTAGTTGGCTGGCCATCGCTGGGTTTAGCGGTTTGAGAATGTTGTATTGCTCGCGCGCCGCCGCCTTGTCATTGATTGCGACGTAGGCGAGTCCAAGGTTGTAGTGACCCGCGGCAAGTTGGGGCCTCAACTTCAGGACAGCTTTATAAGCTTCAATTGCCTCCGAGTAACGGCGTCCGTTGTACAAAGCGAGACCCAAATTGAAATGAGCTGCTGCGTTATTCGGCTCGATCTCTGCGGCGCGCTTCAGGGCGTCAGCGGCTTCGTTGTATTGCTTCAGACCGTTGTAGGCGTTGCCCAGATTTTTGTAGGAGTGCGACAAGACTTCATTGCGGTTTTGTCGTCCCTGCTTGTAAGCCTCACCGGTCTTGCCGAGCAGCGTAATAGCCTGCTGACCTGCCTCGACAGCTTCGCCGTAGCGCTCGGCGTGAACATATGTATATGCCAGGTTGTTGTAGATCTCGGCGTTATCTGGATCGTATTGCAAGGCTTGCTTGAGTGTGTCTGCTGCCTCGGTATGGCGATTCAACCTGGCGAGAGCATAACCGAGTGGCTGATATGCGGGAACGTAGTCAGCCTTTACCTTGAGCGCCTGTTGGTAAGCGCCGACAGCTTCGTTGAAGAGGCCCTGGTCCAAATAGACATTACCCAGACCAGCAAATCCGCGTTCGTCAGTCGGGTCCTGCTGAGCTGCCAATTTGTACTGCTGCTCGGCTTCGGAGTAACGAGGTGTGGGAGCGCTTCTCGCCGCGTTTGCCTTGGCAATAATCTTGTCCTGGACCACCTTTGCCGGCGTCGTTCTGACTCGGCTTGGGATTCTGCCTCCGCCTGCTCGTGCCGCCCCGCCGGCAGGATCCACTTTCGGATTCTCCGGCTTGCGGAAAATTAATGCGGCTCCACCGACCGGCTCGCTGGACAAACTTCCGCCGCCCGCCTGTCCATTGACATTGACTGCCAGCAAGGCGGAAACCACCGAAAGAAAAAAGGCGAAACGGCAATACGCTTTCATCTCATAAAACTCCTCACTCACCCGAGTAAG
>JALZOO010000001.1 GCA_030913905.1 Acidobacteriota bacterium | reverse complement strand
GTGCGGGCAATCCGGGCCATCGAGCGCTGGGCGTATCGCAACGCCGACTGCGTTGCGGCGACGACGCCGGCGATTATTGACGCGATTGTCGACCGCGGCGTTGAACGACAGAAGACGTTCCTGTTGCCGAACGGCGCAGACCTCGAGCTGTTCAATCCGCTGCCTCGTGAAAACGCAATCGCCGGCGAATATGATTTTGGCGATCGCTTTGTAGTGATGTACTCCGGCTTGTTTGGCATAAAACACAATCTCGAAGTTCTACTCGAAGCTGCCACGCTGCTGCGAGAACACAAAGACATTGTCTTCTTCCTTCTTGGTAACGGAGCGCGCAAGGAGGCGCTCGTCAACCAGGTCAAAGCGCTTGGTCTGACCAACGTGATCTTCGGCGACGAAAGAGTCGTTAGCGACGTGCCCTCGTTGATTGCGAGGGCTGACGTTTGCTTCGCCGCGGTGCGTCCCGAGCCTTATCCGAAGAAGGTCGTCTCGGTGAAAGTGTTCGAGTATTTGGCTTGCGAAAAGCCCGTAGTCGGTGCGCTGAGTGGAGAAAGCGCGCGCATTCTTGAAGAGTCGGGCGGCGGAATCGTGGTCCAGCCCGGAGATGCACGTGGAACGGCCGAGGCCATCATTCAACTGTACAACGATCCAGCTTTGCGTCAGACGCTTGGCGAAGCAGGTCGACGTTACGTCGACGAACACTACTCCCGGTCAACCTGGGCGGTCCGTTTTGGGCGACGGCTGAAGGACGTTTACTGGTCCGGCGAGAGAGACAGGCGTGCGATCCCTCGCCAGACTGGCGTCTACGACGTGTCACCCGCAACCTAATATGCGACTTGCCGTTTTTACAAGTAAGTACCCGGCGCGCGTGGCGACATTTTTCGAGCGCGACATGCGGGCCCTGATCGAAGCCGGCATCGAGATCGATGTCTTCTCGATGTATCCGCTGGATTCGGGGATGTGGGACTACTCGCTCCACACGCTCAACGAGGACGTGCTCTCGCGCGATAAAATTCACCATCTGAGCCTCGCGCAAAGTTTGAGTAAAGCTGGTCCTTTTCCGGCGAGGAAAGTTGGCACCTACTTGCGCGACGCGATCGCTGCGAGCGTCTCGGCCACCAGGTATGGAATTGTTCCACTAGCTAAGACTGCATACGTATTGACGAAATCATGGGCCTGGGCCAAAGAGTCTCAGGGGAAATACGATCACGTGCTCGCCTACTGGGGCAATTACGCCGCCACGTGTGCTTATGCATTTCATCGTTTGCTTGATCGTCCAATTCCCTTCTCCATATGGCTCCATGCTGGTGCGGATCTCTACGACTCTCCGGTTTATCTAAAACAGAAGCTGTTATACGCGGACAACATCGTCACCTGCTGCGCCTTCAACCGGAAATATCTGGCCGAACATCATGCCGATATCTTCCCGGCAATCTCCGACAAGATAAACGTTTGTTACCACGGCCTGAATTTTTCCGAATTCGAGTATCGGCCCGATGGTCGTCAGCCAAACAGGATTGTGGCCGTCGGTCGTCTTTCGCAGGAGAAAGGTTTTGGCTATCTCTTGCGCGCAGCGCATGAACTGGCGAGACGCGGGCAACATGTCGAAGTCGATTTCGTTGGCGACGGTGAAGAAGCTGGCAAGTTGAAAGCTCTGGCGCAACAGTTGGGGATTTCGGATCGCGTTCGCTTTCGCGGCTGGCTCAAGTTTGAAGCGGTCCAGGCCGCTATCAGTGAAGCCACTCTGCTGGTGCACCCATCTGATGGTCTGGGAGATGGTCTGCCGAATGTAATTAGGGAAGCGATGGCTCTGGGAACTCCGGTAATCGCTTCGGACATTGCCGGTATACATGAAGCACTCGATGACGGCCGGTGCGGAATGCTGCTACCGCCGCGCGATGTGACCGTACTTGCAAATGCGATTGAAAGCTTGTTGCAAGACCCTGTGCTGCGCCGGACGTTTGCTGAACGCGCCCGTAAGCGTGCCGAAGACAAATTTGATATGTGGAGGAATGGAAGAAGCCTGGCCGAACACCTCCGAAGTGTGGAGCGCGATTCTACCTTGAGCACTAAGGTTTCCAGCGCTGGCGATGTCAGACACAAAGTACGGCCACATGCACAGGAACTCTTCTGAATCACTTCCCCCGGTGATGATTAGTAACACTCAATCGATGACAAACACGCTGTTGAATGTCTACTACTCTCTGCCGGGGTGGATGCGTTCCGGCGCCGCGAGTTTGCACGGCCTTAACCTTCGTTCATGGCGGTTTGGACCGGAGACGCCACGACTGGTGCGGGAAACTCTGGAACGCGATCAATGGGATGTCGCGCAATGGCAGCGATGGCGCCGGAAACAGTTGGCGCAGGTTCTTCATCGCGCCGCGACGCGTGTGCCTTATTACCGCAAGCTGTGGGCCGAGCGCAGGCGAAACGGAGACACTGCCAGCTGGGAGTTGCTGGAAAACTGGCCGGTGCTCGAGAAGGAGGCGGTGAGACAGCAACCCGGTCGGTTCCTTGCCGATGACTGCGACACCCGGCGAATGTTCTATGCGCACACGAGCGGGACTACTGGGACACCTATGGACCTGTGGCGAAGCCGACAGGCTATGCGATCGCTCTATGCGCTATCGCTGGCCCGCAC
>JALZOO010000649.1 GCA_030913905.1 Acidobacteriota bacterium | reverse complement strand
GGTGCTAATCCACCTACCACTCCGGATGCAACCTGTCCCGTGACGCAGTTGGGCCATACTGATCCGCCCTAGTAATGATCAGCCCACGCTAAAAAGATGAAACCTTCACCCCGCGAACTTATTGTGGTCGCTAGACCAGAGGCTAAGCTGAGAGTAACTCCGGAAGGAATAATCTCGGCGCAAAACACACCAGCACTTCAAGAATTAAGGAAGATCCTGTTACGCGAAAACGCCACGCTTCAGACCTTATACGGTGTTAGCGAAGACTCTCTGGAAAATCGCATGAAGGAGCGAGAGGCCCTGTTCTCTGTTCCCGCGCTAAGGCTCTCCCTCTATTACCATGCTAAGGCACCGGACGAAAATCTTGAGGATCTTGCCAGGGCGTTGAGAACTAACGAGCTCATCGACTCAGCTTACATCAAGCCCGGCGCGGAACCAGCGACTTCGGCCACTGCGACGTTAGTGCCGCCAAAACCAACTTTCGACCTAGCACTTGTTCAGTCTGCCTGCGACTTCACCAATGATCAGACCTACTTGATGCCGGGCGAGTTTGGAATCAATGTTCCCGCTGCGCGAACAATGCAAGGTGGCGACGGCCAGGGGATCAACATCATAGACATCGAGGGAGCGTGGTGTTTCAAACATTCCGACCTGATAGATAAAAAAATAGAACTGGTGGGTGGTTTCGAAATCAGAGATTTAGCCTGGAGAAATCACGGGACTGGAGTCCTGGGAGTGCTCTGCGGTGTCGATAATAATTTTGGCATTACAGGAATCTCTCCCAAGGCGCGTGTTGATGCCGCATCAATTTTTGGCTTTCCCGGTTTTGACGTAGCGCCATGGGGAACCTCCAGGGCTACTCTACTTGCAGCCGATAAGCTGGGGGCGGGAGACGTCATAGTTCTAGAGCTGCACTTTCCTGGACCTGAAGCTCAGTTCAAGTCTGGCGACAAAGGCTACATACCGGCTGAGTGGTGGCCCGATTGTCACGCCGCGATCATATATGCGACCGCCTTAAACCACGTTACAGTCGTTGCCGCGGCGGGTAACGGTGCCGTCAACTTGGACGCTGAAATTTATGAGGAAAATCCGCCTGCCCCCATCGGACCGTTCCCAACTGGGTGGAAAAACCCGCTAAGCCGGACGTGGTCTGATAGCGGAAGCATTTTTGTGGGAGCGGGAGCTCCGCGTGGTGGAGTTCATTCTTCGAGTTGGGGGCCGGGCAGATCCCGCTTGGCATTCTCTAACTACGGCAGCATGGTTGACGCTCAAGCGTGGGGAAAGGAAGTAACCACGACGGGTTACAAACCTTTGTGCGGAGCGGCGGAAGAGTTTCACTACACTACGCTTTTCAGTGGAACCTCAAGCGCCACCGCGATTGTTGCCGGCGCGGTTGCTTGCCTTCAGGGAATTCGAAAAGCGGCAGGTAAGCCGCTCTCCTCAATGCAAGTGAGGAACATTCTCCAGTTGACCGGATCGCCTCAGACAGATTTTCCCGGTACACCCCAGATTCAGCCGCGTCCAAAGACGGAACGAATAGGTAGCCTGCCCGACCTGGAACAAATGATTCAGAAAGCAAACCAGCTCTTCCCTTAACCTTCATCGGCCAGCCGCTCCGACTTTCCAATTCTTCTCCGCTTCCTCGGCAATTCTGCCCCGACTGACGACTGTCTCCCCTAATTCCCTGGTGAAACACTCTTCGCCTGAGCGACATATAGGAATGAAGCACAACTGAACACATCACAGCCAGTTTGATGTAACCCTAACCTGGCTTGGCAAACAACATTCTCGAGACTTTTCGTTACTAGCTCAAGGATCAAATCGATGTCTGAATCCAAATCCAGCGTAAACTCCGATAGGTCCATTTCAAATCCCTTTCTGCCCCGTGTCTCATCAAACACGACGCGGACCACATTGAGAATTCTAGGCGCGTTATTGCTTGCCGTAGTTTTCCTGAACGCCACTGCCATAGCTCAGACGACCTCTGCAAGTCCGGAAAGCGAAGAGATCATTCGTCTCCGTGAGCAGAAGACCCGGGCGGAGCTTGAGAAAGACATTGCTGTCGCAGAGAAGGCCAAGCTCGACGCGCAGTTCCCCAAACCTTCGACGTCGCCTTTGTCAGGTGAGACTAAAGTCGAGGGCGCCACAATCGAGAGCGACATGGTGTCCTATGTGTCCATGGCCCATGCCGCAAACAAGGTGGTTAAGGCACTGAAAGATTCCAACCTGAACATCGGGAGTCTAGCAATCTATAGCAAGCCGGACATCGATCTTCTACTCAACTACAACGTTACGACAAGTCAACTTGAGATCGCACGCAAGCAGTACTGCCAGTTGCTCAAACGGGATCCAAGGTGTGCCGATCTTCTTGAACTGGACTTAGCGCTGGACAGGTTCAAAGCTGGAAAGCGCCTCTCCGAATCCGGCGAGTCTGGCGAGAAATCTCGTGAGGAAAGCGCGCGAGCCGGAGTGCGGTCTTTTATAGGCCCGCTCCCAATTATCAGCAGTGTGTTGGGTGCATTTGTTGATATGACTGCGCTGCTGCGTACCAACGTTTCAGTGCAGGGTCATGCTGTCGAAATCAATGAATCGGCTTTGGTGTCGGAAATCTTTCGCGCCATTCGTTCGCAGGATGGTTTGGGAAGCAGGCCAGAGCTCTTTTACCCGGCGGCATTTTCCCCAAGCGTCGACTTGAATACTTCCTCAGAAATCCTTGGGAAAATTCAGGTCTTGTTCGAGCTCAAAGCACGGACGACAGCCCTGCTCCAGGGCTTGGAAGACAACCTGAAGAAAACAAAGAAGACTGGCGCGAAAATTGAAGAGGTAGAAGTGGCGATCAAGGAAATCAAGTTAGAACAGAAAAGGCGACAGGACGAGTTGAATAGTCTTGTGCAAACTCAAAGAGTGTATGGACGCCGAACTCCCTTTGAAGCTCACCAGCGCGTGCAGGAATTAAGAAAACTACTGGCGGATCTCAGTCAGGGTTTGTACCACGCTCATAAAGACCTGGATGCAAAGAAGGCCGATCTTAAGTCACTTGAAGCAAAGCAGGCCAGTCTACTCTCTCAATTAGCGAGCGATTTGCAGACCGCTGATCCCGAGGAAACGGTCACAAAACTTAAAATGTTGAATGAACGCTTCGACCAGTTTGTTGCTAACCTCGTTAAGGTCGACGGCGCAACCGGAATTAACTCGCTCACTGCCTACATCAGGGCAGAGAATCTTAACCGGGCGCTCAACAATTCAGACGGCGATGGGTACTGGTTGCAGCTTGGCGTAGTTAAGGCGGGCGGTAACAACCGTATCAAGTCTAATTTGGTAACTGACATCTTCACCGGTGGCAGCAGGATTTCGCATAGCGGCGGCGTAATCGTCCAGTACAACCTCTACGATCAGAACGGCAAATCATTAGTCTCCGACATGCTCACCGAGTATGGAGGTTACGTGAAGGCGGGGAAAATCAAGCAACTCAAGAATCCCGCGGCACTGGAAAATAGGCAAGACAACCAGGCGAAGCGAAAAACTGGTCCACGCGAGACGCGCGTGGCGATTAACCAGTTCTGAGAAGCCCTAGATGAACTGTGTTTTCGATAACGCTGGTGGCGGGAATTGAGAGATCATCAAAGACTCCCCCCGCACAGCATTCTCCTTCTGAACAGCGTCCAAACCACCACAAGACGATTTCATACACAGTCCTACCCCGCGCCATCGGCACCAGCCGCTCACTCACCAACAATCGGCTGGCGTGATTGGTGCCGTCGTGGACCACCAAGGGTATGAGCAACTCAAACACTTTCATCGATCACTGGTTCGCTGGCTATCCGGAAAACACGTGTTGCCAAAAAACGACGCTTCTGGTCTCTTGCTAGCCAACATTCTTATTGAAACACTCATCCAACTACGCAAGAAAGCTCCCCATCCTCGTTCTACCAACCAGCAGTTGCTTTACCCGCTCTCCCCAAAGGACCAAGGTGGTCTCCCTAAAAGTCGGAAGGAGTCTCGCTAAACATTCAAGGGGTTATCTCCCCAAGTCGGGTGATCTCCCCAAAGTCATAGGGGTGTTCCTTAGGCGATGTTCCCAAGTATTGGGTGCGTTCACGCAGGGTGATCTCCCCAAAGTCAAAAGGGGTGTTCGCTTAGGGCGATGTGCCCCAGCTATTGGGCGCGTTCGCGTAGGGTGATCTCCCCAGGTCATAGGTCATGCACGCGTGATAGATC